>JBBPYO010000456.1:0-3781 GCA_038199845.1 Flavobacteriales bacterium | reverse complement strand
TCGGTTTCCATTGGGTACAAAGCCGAAATTTTCTATCTGATAGGCAAAATTATCGACGATATGTTCGATAAGGCTGTCATTGCCGGTTTCTTTGAGACCTAGGAGAATAAAATAGGAATCCCAATAATAAACTTCACGGAATCTACCGCCAGGAACGATATATTTATTGGGCAGTGCAATACGGCTGCCGGGAACTACTTCATCGGCATCTCGCGTAAGAAAAGGCCAAAGCGTGTTAATATGTTCCGCGGCAGTTCTCGTAGTATCTGTCACAAAATTTGTGGTGGGCGATTCCGGGAGTTCAAAATTAGCAAGCACAAATTCCTTTAGGTCAAAGGAAGGGTTTTCTTTCTGCTCTCTATACTGTTTTAAAATACTGTCTGTAGGTGCTTTTGGAATACAGTCTACAAAGGTTTTTCCATCTTGAAAAATGCGCTGCATCTGTACATCTACGAGTAATTCACCATAGCGTTGTATGGGGTTAAGTTCGCGTTTAATATATTGCGCTTCCTGTGATTTTGTTATTTGCAAAGTATCGTTCTTGGCACCTTTCTTACAGGAACTTATGGTAAGGAACGTGCATGTTAATATAATAAGACTGAATAAATGATGGCAGTTTTTCATAAGGAGATCATAATTTGGCCTCTATCTTTATTCAGGTAAATGTAAAAAAAGTAGGCCAAAACCGAGAAAATAATCAAGGAATCAGCCTATTTTTATAATGTATAAAGCGGTTTTTTTATGACTTACTCGACAATAAATTTACCTTTCATCAGTGCGTAATGACCTGGGAAACTACAAATGAAGTCATAAGTTCCAGGTTCTGGAGCGTCAAAATCTATGGTATCTGACTGCCCACCGCCCAATAGTTTGGTGTGTACAATAATGGCGTCTGTATTTTCCGGAATATAATCATTTTCTGCGGCTCCTGCGGCTTCATTGCCAAAAGCGGGAATTTCCGTTCCCTGAGTAAGCAGCACAAAGTTGTGGCCCATAACCTTAACATCCATCTTACCAGTGTGACGCAGAGTAAGTCTAACGGGTTTGCCAGCAGGAACACGTATTTCATTTTTATTGAACTGCATTTGATCTGTAGCAAGTAAAACAACCTCAGTTACATTGGCATCTTCTTTGGAAGAAGCTGCAGAAGAATTGTTAGATTGCATTTTCACTTGTTCTTTTTCTTTCTTTTCAGAATTTCCGCAATGTATCATGGTAAATGCCAAAGCTACAAGCGCCAGTTTTCTAAGGGTTTTCATAGTTAAAATAATTTAATCTCGATTAACGTTACCTGCCCGCAATGAGCGTTTTTTAGATAGGAACAGGTCTTTTAAAATTAACATCGAATATACTGAAGATTTGCACGTTTTGCAATGCTTTTTTAAACTTTTGAATCTTCAACGGATTTTAATTTTTCCATATAATTTGATTTCCAAAGACTCGTGCTAAAAGTACTGGATTTTCTGCGCTTGGGAAGCAAATTTAAAAAATCTCGTCACTCAACTTTTCAATGCCTTTACGCGATATGCAACTTCATTTTTGGATTTTCAATTCAGGAATGGAAGCGGATATGCAAATAGCTTATTATATAACGCGGCTTATTGGTTTTCCTCAAAAAAAGAAAGTACGCGTTCCTCGCTGTAATAGTTTTCGCCAAAACGGTGAAAACCCACATGACCGCCATATTCAGGAATCTCCAAAATTAATTTTTTGTTATTTCTCGCTGCATCTTTGGGATAGCATGCCGCATCTAGAAAGGAATCATTTGCTGCATTGAGCAATAAAGTGGGTACTTGAATTGCTGGAAGAAAAGCAAGACTGCTGCTTTTCTTATAATAGTCTGCAGCGGATGTAAAACCGTTTGCCGGCGCCGTATATAATTCGTCAAAAAGGCGCAGATTTTTGATCTTTTTAAGGGTATTTTGATCCATTTTTTGAGGAAAATGGGTCATTTTCTGTCGGTATTTTTTCCGAAGACCCTTTAAAAACGACCAGTGATAAATCGTGTTTTGGCGCATACCTAGAAGTAGCAGTGAGCTTTTTAAATTTACTGGAGTCGAGATGGCGGCGGCGGCCTGTAGCTGCGGTGGTCTGCTTCTCTTTTCACCGAGATATTTCAATACAATATTGCCTCCCAGACTGAAACCGCAGAGAAAAAATTGGGCGTTTTCACGTGTTTTTGCAACGGCGTCAAGCACTTCCGCAAGGTCTTCTGTAGCGCCAGAGTGGTAGGAACAATACGCTTTGTTAATTTCACCGCTACATCCCCGCAAGTTTATAGCGGCGCAGTCATAGCCGTTTTTGTTTAAAATTCTTGCCTGGCCCAGAATATAGGGGCGTTGCGCGTTTCCTTCAAGACCATGCAGGAGAAAGACGATTTTTGTCGCTTCTTTTTCAGCTTTTGAAAAACTCCAATCTATATCTACAAAATCACCATCTTTAAGAATCATGCGCTGCCGCTTTTGCCGCACACCGGGTACATATCTCAGTTTAGCTGAAAAAATGGTTGAAAAATGACCATTTTTAAAAATTCCAGAAGGTTTATAAGAAGAGGGCACTATTGGCATTAATATAGGATCTTGTATTTAGGTTCTATAGGTTTTTGCAGGTCGTTCTTGCTGAGCATATCATGAAGCTACAAAGTACTTCATGTAAAATTATCAACGCATACATCTACAAGAAAAAAGGATGTTATTCCAGTTCAATTTAAATGAATACAGACGCGCTTTCTTGGTGCAAATGTAACCCTTGTGCCCAGGGAATGCAAAGTTGTTAAGATATTTGCAATAGAATTAAGGAGGTAAAATCTATACCTTTGAATTTTTAAAACTAAAAACAGCTTATGTATTTAAAGGATTTTGATATACGATGGAGCGATATAGATGCTAACCGCCACTTGGCCAATACCGCCTACATTAATTTTATGAGCCATACGCGGATGAGTTATTTGACCGAAAACGGTTTTGGTCAGAAAGAAATGGCTAAAATTAATATAGGGCCAGTGGTTTTTTACGAACACATGTACTACTTTAAAGAGGTATTTTCAGGAAAACCGGTACAAGTTTCGCTGCAATTGAAAGGTTTGGCCGAAGACGGTAAGTTCTTTGAATTTGTACACAATTTCTATGATAATCAGGGTAACAATTTTGCTAGATGCGAAATGATGGGTGCATGGATCGATCTAAAAAGCCGCAAACTTATAACGCCTCCCAATTCACTTTTCAACAATCTTTCAGCACTAGATAAAACTGTCGATTTTAGCACAATCACCAAAGAAGATACGCGCAGTGCAGGCAAAAAACCGCAAAATCTAGGTCAATAATTGAGGATTTTAACCGTTTTTAGAGGTTTTAAGGTATTTTTTAAAGTGTTATTCTGAATTTATTATTGAAATATAGCTGATTAATCAAAATAAGATCTTGGCTGACAGAAAATATTTGCGTTTACTTTTCTCTATCATCGCGGTGAATTGCTTCTTTTGCCGCCGCGATCGTTTTTGGACTGTTTCCTATAAAAATATCGCCATTATTGACGATTACAGGTCGTTTTAAAAAAGTGTAATGTTCTAGGATTAGATTGCCCATCGCATCGTCATCCAGATTTTTATTTTTGAGCTCGCGCTCTTTATATAGGCGTGCACGCTTGCTGAATAGCGCCTCGTAATTGCCGGCAAGATTATAGAGCTCTTCCAGTTGTTCATTGGTAATAGGATCGGTTTTGATCTCTTGTTTAATAAAAGCCGAAGGCAGTTCAACTTCATTCATAATGCGGCCGCAGGTAT
>JBBPYO010000455.1:0-7652 GCA_038199845.1 Flavobacteriales bacterium | reverse complement strand
TATTCAGCTTGATATAATTTACAAGGAAGAAAAATATACCGCCAGTGCGCGTATGGTTTCCACAGCCCCGATAGATAGCTTATCTCAAGGCGATGGGACACTTTTTTCCGGTGATGAAACCGAAATAATCGTCAATTATACTGATCCTGCGCCTTCCCGAGATTTTTATCTTTTTGATCTGGATTTTAATTTTTACCTGCTCAGCGAGGATAGTTTTTATCAGGGAAATAGTTTTGGTTTTTCTTATTTTTATGAAGATCTTGAGGCCGATCAACCGGTTAACATTAAGATTCTGGGTGTTGACAAGGCTTTTTATGATTATATGAGTATTGTGATCGCCCAGACCGGTCAGGATGCCGCTGGTCCTTTTGAAGCACCCCCGGCGGAAGTAAAAGGAAATATCATCAATACCACAAACCCAAAAAATTATCCTTTGGGTTATTTTGCCATCGCCCAGCAATATAGCGACACGATCGTTATTGAATAATATACAACTGAAAATATTTTAGCTTTAAAATATCCTTATTTTTACATTATGGATTTTATAAAAACAACGGAACAGGACTCTAATCACAATCATCTGGAACAGATGAATGTTAACGAACTCTTGCAAAAGATAAACAGTGAAGATCAGACCGTTCCAGACGCGGTTCAGAAAACGCTTCCGCAAATTGAAAAACTGGTCAAAAAAGTGGTGGAACAGATGAAAAACGGAGGTCGACTTTTTTATCTGGGAGCGGGAACAAGTGGTCGCCTCGGCATTCTTGATGCGTCGGAATGTCCACCAACATTTGGCGTTCCCCATGATTGGGTAATAGGAATTATTGCCGGTGGCGATAAAGCCATCCGCAAAGCGGTGGAATTTGCCGAGGATAGTAAAAGCCAGGGTTGGCAAGATCTTCAGGAATTCGATATAACGAAAAATGACTTTGTGATAGGTATTGCCGCTTCTGGAACTACGCCTTATGTTGTAAGTGCTCTGGAAGCCTGTAACGATAAAGGAATTCCCACCGGATGCATTGTGTGCAATGCAGGAAGTCCGGTATCACAAACTGCAAAATATCCCGTAGAAGTAATCGTAGGTCCCGAATTTGTGACTGGGAGCTCGCGTATGAAAGCGGGAACGGCACAAAAACTGGTACTCAATATGATTTCTACAGCGACCATGATTCAACTTGGACGGGTAAAAGGCAATAAAATGGTTGACATGCAGCTCAGCAATACTAAACTGGTAGATCGCGGTGAGCGCATGCTTATGCAGGAATTAAATATCACCCAAGGCGAGGCTAAAACCCTACTGGAAGAGCACAAAAGTGTACGAAATGCAATAAATGCAGCAACGCAACATGGGAACGGATAAAGAAAAACTGGTCAAAGGCCTGCAAACGCTTGCGATGTCTCTTATTTTTGTTTTATTGGGACCAACGCTAATTTATCAGGCGTTCAGCAATCAGGAGCACTGGTTATATATTCCAGTCCTAATTGTTGGACTAATTTGTTTTGTTGCCGCGATTTATTTTGGTTTCAAAGGGATCTCACGGATTATGAAATCGGTTTTTGGAGATTGAGTTTTAATTACAAAAAGGCGATTTTTAGTTGAAAACGGTCGATTTTAGTCAAAAAATGCGATTTTTTAAAATTTAGATATTTATATCTTAGTCCACGAGCAACAATTTCTGCTGCCTTCCACCCACATAATTAAATCCATTTTTTCCCCAGAAACCATCTTCCTCAAGCATAATGCGGATGTCTTTGTTCCATTCTGGAAGGTTTACGGTAGTATTGAGCTCAATGGCATAAACTGTATTTTCATACAATTGGTAATCGCCTGTACCGGGAACTCCGTCTTGACTGTCCCACATCCCAATTGTGGGTCCGGCAGAATGCCCGTATAGACCTAGTGGATGCGTATAAATGGAAGGTTGGAGTCCAGCTGTCTTTGCTTCTTCCAGCGCTGCGGCTAAAATCTCGTTTCCGGTCTTACCGGTTTCAAAATTAGAAGTCAAAATATCTTGTAGTTGATTACCTTTCGTGAAAGCGTCCTGTAGAAATTGTGGTGCTTCGGTTTCATTTTCCTTTAATACATACGCGTGCTGCTGGCAGTCGGTATTCAGTCGTAAATAGGTGATGCCAAAATCGCAGTGCAGCAAATCACCGGGCTGAATTACCTTATCGCCATATCCGCTGGAAAATGACGTAATGTGACTCGCTAGTTCCTCTTCGGTACGCTGAATATCGACTGTAGGATGAAACCAGGTTTCCAGTCCCATGTCAGTCACCTGTTGGCGGAGATTCCAGACTACGTCATCCGTAGTTGTTTCGCCTGGTTTTATAATCTTACTGCTAAATGCTTTTTTGATAATACCATGGGTTATTTCTACAAGCTCCGCATAAAGGCGCATTTCTAAGGGAGTTCGGGTTTCTATCCAACCAATGGCCAGTTTTTCAGCTGAAACCACGCGATCTTGATATTTTTGCGGAATTGCATTCATAAAACCTTCATAATCAGTTTTCACGATCCCGTCTGCAATTGCAAAATCTTCTGAATAGTTGATGCCTATTTTCTTAGGATCGTACTTTTCTATGATTTCTGATAACGCCTTCCATTGATCTGGCTGCTTTTCCTTATCCCAGACTGAAATAATGTTATCACCTACATCATAACGGGAAATGGCCATTTTTTCCAACTTATTCTTTTTCCCATCCCAGTAAAAAACCAGAATTGTACGGCGTCTGGCGTTGAGCCATTCCGCAGGTAACATACTGCGCATTACGGGATCTTCATTGTACTCGCGCGAGATAAGAACCCACATATCTATACCGGTGCGGTACATCATATTAGGGAGAACTGTTTCAAAACGTTCTTTGAGCACTTGGTCTATCAAGGCCGCGCGCTCACGCTCTGGAAGTATTTGAGAATGTGCCTGGTATGTAAAAAGAAACAATAATAAAGTAAAAATGCGAATCATAAAATTGGACTAAAAGGGATGAAATCTACCATAAAGCTGCTAAAATTGAGCTTTACGCGGCTAAAAACCTTTGGTTAAAGTAATCCTTATTGTGCTAATAGCAACTGTAGCTTTGGAAAAATGAAGCATTTCTTTTTCAGCAAACTAGAAAAATGCCGTTATTTGCCATTTTACACCCAATTTTACCCGATTTCCCTAGTAAAATATCTGAAAATGACTGAAAAAGATACACGAAAAAAACAAGCCAAACTGCTCAGAAATACGAGAAAAATACATCGGATCATGGGGATTTTTCTGTTTGTGTTTTTTATTATTATTTCAGTCTCTGGGGTGTTATTGGGATGGAAAAAGCACAGCGGTGGGGTTTTGCTTCCCGCAACCACTAAAGGAACCTCTTCTAAGTTGGCAGAATGGCTTCCTCTGGCAGATTTAGAGCAGAAAGCATTTAAAGTACTTCACGATTCCATAGGAGAAAAACTTTCTACAGAATTGGATCGTATAGATGTTCGGAAAGAAAAAGGCATAGTAAAATTCATTTTCGCAGAACATTTAAACAGCATTCAACTGGATGGAGCTACTGGTAAATTATTGCAAATAGGAATACGACGCGCTGATTTTATAGAACAGGTTCACGACGGTTCTATTCTGGATGATTATTTTAATATCCCAAACGGGATCATAAAAGTAAGTTATACTACCATTATGGGTGTAGCGCTCCTTCTATTTTCAGTAACTGGGTTTTGGCTTTGGTATGGTCCAAAACGAATGAAAAATGCCGCGAAAAAATAAGAGCGCATTTAAACCTATTCAATACCTCGGGCTTTTTTCCGTTTTTTAACGGCTTTAGCACTAAAATCCATAACCACTAATTTTTCAATTTCCTCTTCCGAAAGTATGCCTGTGAGTCGGGATTTTAAATCTTTTTGCTCTTGCTCATAACTTTTACGCATACTTTCAGCATCTAAAGTTTTGTCTTTTTGCAGCGCGATCAATTCGGTATAATACTCTTCAAGAATGTTGCGCAGAACCTCTATTTTAAACGCATCAAGATTGAATTCCGCTTGATAATCTGGCAAACGCTCGTCTACAATATCTGATGGTTTCACTTCTTCAGGCTCTGCCTGGCTGGGACCAGCACTAGGTATAGATGAACGCTGGCGACCATAGCCGTTACCGTAACCATTACGATTCCCGTAGCCATTGCCATAACCACGACCGCCATACTGTGCCTGCAATTCACTAATGCCCAGTATGCCGAACAATGCTAAAACTAAAATCTTTTTCATAGTGGGTTGATTTAATGCAAAGTTAAGGATTAACCAGTTGCAATATTAGTGTAAAAGGATACAAATTTTGTAACGTTGTCCAAAAATGCTGAAGTGCTAAACTATTCTTGATTGTGACTTTTGCTAAACGTAAAATAAAAAATTGTAAATCCGCAAAGTACCTAAATCAACATCAATGGATTTAGCTTGTTCCATCCCTAATGGAACTAAATTCTCCTTCTATTGAATAATTTTTCCAAAATACGTCCACACTTTGGAAACGGGAAAAACAGTATCTATTTTTATTCTTGGATTTTTATTCAGTAATAGAGGGGTATTTGCAAAATTCAATCTCAAAGTCTACAGTCAGGGAGAAGTTTGTACACCCAATTTCTTTAAGGTCGCACCACGACGGAGTTTTCCATTTTCAGTACGGTCAAAATTTGCAATAAAATAAACTGCTTTCGGAATCTCATATTTGTCAAGAACGGCAAAATCAAGGTCAACCCAATCTACGGTATCGCTTTCAACAATGAGGATCAGTTTTTCGCCAAGAGCGTTGTCAGGTTCGCTCGCAATAAAGAATGGCACATCCAGCTGTGGCGATAATTTGGCCTCAATATGTTCAGGAAACAGCTTGATACCGCCGCTATTAATTACATTATCGATCCGGCCGAGAAGCACGAATTTCTTATAAGATAATAACTCCACTACATCATTCGTGATCACTGGATCTGTACTTACTTTTGGCGCTTTAATGATAAGACAGCCGCGGTCATCCTGACTCACGCTCACATTTTTTAATGCTTTAAATGGTCTGGGATCAATGGTTTCCTTTTTGGGATTTACACGGCGTATGGCAATATGCGAAATGGTTTCGGTCATGCCGTAGGTCTCGTAAATCTTGGTTTCTTTATCCTGCACTTTATTTTTCAGCGCTTCTGAGAAAGCACCACCACCAACGATTAGTTTAGAAATAAGATGAAGTCGGCTTATACTGTTATCCAACTGAAAAGGAATCATTGCGCAAAAATCGTAACGCTTAAAAACGTTATCCAGTGGATTGGATTTTGGTGGTACCAGATCAATTTTCCAGCCCAGCACCATAGCACGCACCAGCATCATTTTGCCCCCTATATAGCGCGATGGCAAACACAGCAAAGCGGTAGTTTTTTCAGGAAGTTTGAAGTGTTTGGCGGTAGCTTTCGCACTGTTTTCCATGTGCTTTTTAAGCAGTCGAATGACTTTGGGATCGCCGGTGGATCCGGAGGTATTTACAAGCACGTACTTTTTATCATCAAGCCAGGACAATATAAAATGACCGACTTCTTCCTCATGAGGCTCGCCGGTTTTAATAAATAAAGACGCTGCCTCACGCAATTCGGCAGATTTAAAGGGATGACCATTTAGGTGAAAATCAGGATGCAGTCTTATTTGAGCCATGATTTATTCAGAATTAGTCTGCGGTCAATTTTTCAGGAAAATCGGTTTCCATTGGAGTTTCTATCTTACCAAAAAGTTTGTCTTTCCAGTTTGTCCATTTATAGCGATACGCTAATATAGCTAAGAAAATAGGATAGACAATAAGCACAGGAATAAGAATATCAAAACCTGCAGAGGGATCTGAAATATCCTTTAAAATGGATTCTGTCTGAAAGGCGGTCCAATCTGCCGTCACGAGTAGCGCGGCAATCAAATTATTACCTGCGTGAAAGCCCAGAGCAAGTTCCATACCTTCATCCATTAAGGTCATGATGCCCAGTAAAAACCCCGTACCAATATAATAGATCATGATAATATTTCCCAACTTAGAAACTTCTGGATTAAAAAAGTGCATTCCCCCAAAAATAACGGAAGTCAGAACCAGCGGAAACCATCTATTTTTAGCCAAAACACCAAAACCCTGCATCAAATATCCCCTGAATATATATTCTTCAAGGCTGGTCTGAATGGGAATAAATACTACAGCAATAACACATAAAACCAGAAAAGGGCCCAACTGAAAATTGAGTTGATAATCATTAGGATTAAAATAATAATCTATTGCTGTGGTACCTATGGTAAAAACAGCAATCATTCCGAAGGCAAAAAAAGCGCGAGACCAATCAAATTTGGCACGTGTAGTTGTAACCTTTATAAATTTTTGATGATGGATAAATTTTATAACCAAAAGCAGCGCACAGAAACCAAGCGCAAAACTTGACAGCAGTAACAACAATGTGATATTAGAGTCAAAAACATGCATAAAATCCGACTCGGTAAAAGTCTCCAATTCCGATAAATTTGCTGTATTCCAAACTCCATTCTCACCAAAACCAATCTTTATGGCAATAGCAAACATAAATAGCACTTGCCCAATAATTGCCGAGCCGCCTATAATCAAGGATCCTATCAAGTATCTCCAAAATTCACTTTTGCCCTTATACGCCTGCTCTATAAACATATATTAAAATTGAAATGACCACAACGTTCCAGCGTCATAAAAAAGCTGGCCATCATTGATTTTGAGGGGCGAAGATACGTTATTTGAAAACAAACTGCCCGTACCCAGTCCCTGCGGTATTCGGGTGTTTTTAGAATGGGTAAACTGCGCGATTGCATTGAGGCCTACATTACTTTCTAATGCAGAAGTAATCCACCAACCTATATTGAGTTCTTCGGCAAGCGCAATCCATTCTTCACTTCCGCGAAAACCTCCGATCAAACTGGGTTTTAGGATGATATATTGCGGATTTATATGTAAAAGAAGCCGTTTTTTTGCCGCTTTATTAAAAATTCCTATAAGTTCTTCATCAAGTGCGATAGGAAGCGGTGATTGCTTACAAAGGTGTTGCATCTCATCTATTTGATTCTGTTTTATGGGTTGTTCGATGGAATGTAAGTCCAAAGTTGCAAGTCGTTTTAATTTAGCCAATGCATTTTTTGGTGTAAAAGCACCGTTTGCATCTACTCGCAAGGTGATTTCTTTAGGAGAAAACTGAGCGCGAATACCTTTAAGGAGTTCCATTTCGGCTTCAAAATCTATGGCGCCGATCTTCATTTTTATACAGTTAAAACCCGCTTTTATTTTGCTGCTTATCTGTTCCTGCATAAAGTCAGGTTCCCCCATCCAAACAAGTCCGTTAATAGGAATCCCTCTTTCACCACGCGTAAACGCGGAGGGATATAAGACAAATGGATCTGCAGCATACAAGGATAAAAAGGCCGTTTCCAAACCAAATTGAATACTGGGAAATTCTTTAAGTTCGCGGTACAGAACATCGAACCCGCGCGCTATATTCTTACAAGCCCAGGCCAGCTTTTCTTCATAATCAGAACGATCATCTATGCTCAATCCCCTTAAAAGGCCACATTCTCCGTAACCGATTTTATTATCGTCTTCAAGTTTTATAAACCATGTTTCCTTTTTTACCAAAAC
>JBBPYO010000454.1:0-4282 GCA_038199845.1 Flavobacteriales bacterium | reverse complement strand
CTGATTTTACTGAAAAAAAATTGATGTTAGACCAGAAGTTGTATACTGGATTTACCGAATGCATTCAGAAAGCGCATATTCACAACGCCTGGTTTACCGAAGATATGGTGCGACTGGCCTTAAAAGGCTGGGAGGAAAACCTGACCGAAAATTCACTGAAAAAGTGGCTGAACAATTATGATGTTGAAAAGGAATTCACCTCTAAAAAAGTGGCGGTGGTTATGGCGGGCAATCTTCCGCTAGTAGGTTTTCACGACTTCCTGAGCATCTTAATCACGGGCCATGAAGTAATCGCTAAACTTTCTAGTAGTGACAGGCAGCTCCTTCCCTATCTCGCCGAAGTACTTATAGCCATAGAACCTGATTTTAAAGATAAAATTACCTTTACCGAAGAAAAATTACCTCCATTTGATGCGGTCATTGCTACCGGAAGTAATAATACTGCCCGCTATTTTGAATACTATTTTAAGAATAAACCGCATATCATTCGGAAAAACCGCAACGGCATTGCTGTACTTACCGGTCAAGAAACTCCAAAACAACTTAACGGACTCGCAGATGATATCTTTTCTTTTTATGGAATGGGCTGCAGAAGTATTTCAAAAATCTATATTCCAGGAAACTATGATCTAGACACCTTTTTTAATAGTATGTTCTCTTATAAGGAGGTCATTAATCACGATAAATACGCCAACAATTACGATTATAATAAAGCCGTATATCTGATGGGATTAGAACCACTGTTGGACAATAATTTTATGATCCTAAAACAAGACACTGCCTTTTCCTCCCCTATAGCGGTTATTTTTTATGAAAAATATAAAAATCCTGATGACTTAAGAATACATCTTAGAGAGCGGCAGGAGCAAATACAATGTGTCGTTTCCTCGGGATTTATTGAAAATGAAATTCCCTTTGGTGAAGCCCAGCGGCCTCAACTTTCAGATTATGCAGATGCAGTGGATACTATTGCGTTTTTAGTGAAAATTTAAACATATTTGTTTCATTTTTATTGAATTATCGATGGTTTTCCACTACTTTTTGGACATCTTTGCATTGCTAAAAATTTTGATCTTAATCTATA
Organism: Flavobacteriales bacterium; assembly: GCA_038199845.1. Classification (GTDB taxonomy): domain Bacteria; phylum Bacteroidota; class Bacteroidia; order Flavobacteriales; family Flavobacteriaceae; genus Leeuwenhoekiella. Next base: position 3,198 of record JBBPYO010000454.1, on the reverse strand, counting down.
TATTACCTTTAAAAGGTATCGAATTCTCAATAAGATAGCTCGAACTTTATATTTATAAAACTATTTCTTTTACACTATATCTTTTCAAATGAAAAAACATAATTTCAGTGCAGGGCCTTGCATCCTGCCCCAAGAAGTACTTAAGCAAGCCTCAGATGCAATTCTCAACTTCAACAACCTTGATTTATCGCTTATTGAAATTTCCCATCGCAGTAAGGATTTCATAGCCGTTATGGAAGAAGCACGTGCATTGGCTCTTGAGTTACTAGGTCTTGAAGGTAAAGGTTATACCGCTTTATTTCTTCAAGGTGGTGCTAGTTTACAATTTGTAATGGCGCCATATAACCTTCTTGAAGGTAAGGCAGCTTACCTTAATACAGGTACTTGGAGCGATAAAGCGATTGAGGAAGCCAAAATTTTCGGTGAAGTTGTAGAAGTGGGTTCTTCAAAAGATAAAAAATACAATTATATTCCAAAAGGATATGAGGTTCCCAAGGGAATGGATTATTTTCATTGCACAAGCAACAACACCATTTTTGGAACGCAAATCAAAGATTTTCCAAAAGTGGATTGTCCAATGATTTCAGACATGAGCAGCGATATTTTTTCGCGTCAGCTTGATTTTTCAAAGTTTGATCTCATATATGCAGGAGCGCAAAAAAACATGGGTCCCGCCGGTACCACCCTGGTAGTTATAAAAGATGATATTCTGGGCAAAGTAAAAAGACCTATTCCGAATATGCTGAGTTATGCCCAGCATATTGCTAAAGATAGTATGTATAATACACCTCCGGTTTTTGCAGTTTACACTTCTTTGTTAACGCTACGCTGGCTCAAAGAGCAAGGCGGTGTTAGTGCCATTGAAGAAGAAAACGACAAGAAAGCAACACTTATCTATTCTGAAATTGACCTGAATCCGCTTTTTAAAGGATATGTCGCTACAGAAGATCGCTCCAGCATGAGCGCCACTTTCAATATTACCAGTGAGAAAGCGCAGCCAAAGTTTGATGCTTTGTTAAAAGAAGCCGGTATTAGCGGACTTAACGGGCACCGAAGTATAGGTGGTTATCGCGCATCAATGTATAATGCCCTAAGTTTAAACAGTGTTGGCGTATTGGTAGATGTAATGAGTGAGCTAGAACGTACTGCCTAAAGCAAATAAAACCAATTTCTAAAAGAACATAAAAGAAATCAAGAATATGAAAGTATTAGCAAATGACGGAATTTCCCAATCTGGCGTAGATGCGCTGAAAGACGGAGGTTTTGAAATAATAACCACTAATGTTGCCCAAGAGCAGCTGGCTAATTATATAAATGAGCATAAAATAGAGGTATTGTTGGTGCGCAGTGCCACGACGGTACGCAAAGCGCTCATAGACGCTTGCCCCGACCTAAAACTTATAGGTCGCGGTGGTGTAGGTATGGATAACATAGATGTGAGTTATGCAAAGGAAAAAGGCCTGTATGTGATCAACACGCCTGCTTCTTCCTCAGCTTCTGTTGCAGAACTGGTTTTTGCACACTTATATAATGGTGTTCGCTTTTTATATGACGCCAACCGGAATATGCCCTTAGATGGTGATTCTAAATTCGGAGCTTTAAAAAAGGCATACGCAAAAGGTGTAGAATTACGTGGTAAAACATTGGGCGTTTTAGGTTTTGGCCGAATAGGTCAAGCAACCGCAAAAGTGGCGCTGGGTGCAGGTATGAAAGTAATTTATCATGATCCTTATATCGAAAATACAGAGATCGTACTTGACTTTTATGACGGTCAAAAAGTAAACTTTAAGCTTACAAGTACGACTAAGGAAGATGTTCTAAAAACAGCCGATTTTATAACCTTGCACGTTCCCGCTCAAAAAGAATACGTGATTGGCAAGAAAGAAATCGAAATGATGAAAGATAACGCCGGTATTGTAAATGCCTCTCGTGGTGGCGTTGTAGATGAAGTTGCTCTCGTTGAAGCACTGGAGAGCAAGAAATTAGCATTTGCTGGTCTAGACGTTTTTGAAAACGAGCCCAAACCAGATATTAAAGTTCTTATGAACCCGAACGTTTCGCTTTCTCCACATATTGGAGCGGCTACGAACGAAGCACAAGATCGGATAGGTGTAGAACTTGCAGATCAAATCAAATCCTTGCTGAGTTAATAAAACTAGTCAAATATTTATAAAAAACCCAGATTGTAAAATCTGGGTTTTTTGTTAATAGTTATTACCGAAGGCAATTATTTTATTACTTTTAAAAGATAAACTTTAAACCAACACGATATGTCAGGCTTACTTGATCTTTTAAATAGCGATACCGCAAAACAATTAATCAGCAGCACCAGTAAAGAAACCGGAGCTTCTGAAGAAAAAACCACTAACGTATTAAGTATGGCAATGCCACTTTTACTAGGTGCAATGAATAAGAATGCTCAAAGTGAGCAAGGCGCATCAAGTCTTATGGGTGCACTTTCTGGAAAACACGATGGTAGTATTCTGGATAATCTTGGAAGCATTTTTGGAGGTGATGGCGTTGATCAGAACGTTAAAAAAGATGGCGAAGGTATTCTTAGTCATGTGCTGGGTGGCAAACAAGGAATGATCGAGCAAACAATCGCGCAGAAGGTGGGCGTCGATTCGAGCACGGTTGCCCAAATACTGAAAATTGCAGCACCGGTGGTGCTTGGCTTTTTAGGCAAGAAAAAACAGGAAAATAATGTGAACGAAGCCGATGGATTATCTGGAATGCTAAGTGGTCTTCTTGGTGGCCAGTCTAGTGGTGATCAGAGTTGGATCACATCACTTTTAGACAGTAACGGAGATGGGAGCGTCATCGATGATGTATCTGGAATGATCATGGGCAAAAAAGGTGGCCTCGGCGGACTTTTCGGAAAGTGATTTTCAATGGAAATTGTTCAAACTATGTAAATATCCTAAAATAATTAAATAGTATTAAATCTATTAAAACTGCCTAAAACCGTTAAAAATCGGATGTTTTTAGGTGGTTTTTGATTGTTTTTACTACTATCTTACTAGAAAACCTGATCGTACTTTTTAGAAACAAATATATTGCTAACAACGAATTTCGCGTTAGGGATTGAAGTGGAAATCCTTTTTGCCCTTCGCAAAAAGATTGAAACGCAAAGCCCGACCCGCAGGGGAACGCCCAAAAACAACTAAAATTAAAAACATAACTAAAATCCGCGTTTGG
>JBBPYO010000453.1:0-3587 GCA_038199845.1 Flavobacteriales bacterium | reverse complement strand
TTTTTAATGGAAAAATGTACATTATTTATGGAACCGAAGGGGTCGATACTGGTGGGCGATTTCCAGAGTGGGAAGTTTTGGTGAGTAATTTAAATTAAATGCTTGTCCGCTTTCATGCCTAAAATTAAAATTTAACAATTCGAGGCCGAATAAGTCTTTCCCCCAACCCTAAAGGGTGGACTTATTCTGTAAATTATTCGATCTTGGAGAATTTTCGCTCCCTTGAGGAATGGGGCGAACGAAAATTCGGCACTATTTTATTTTTAGGTGGCTTTACGGACAAGCATTTTAAATTGAAAGTACTATCCATTGGATAGCACTAATTAATTCAGTGATTTTACAGCATATAAATCTTCTAGGAAATCCTGTATAAAACCTGTTTTTTTTGAAATATAGAAGTTCTAAGATTGGGCCCTTTAAAGTCAAGTTTGAAAATTATCTTCGAATCTCAACTGCCTATATTTAAATACTCCATAAAAACATTAGAATTCAACCTTCTTTAAAATAGTTAATAGTTCTAATTTCGCAGAAAAATAGCAAATGAGGAAAATTGCAGGTCAATTATTTAATAAATATCATGAGGCGAAATTTCATTCTGGCCATAATGAGTCCGCATTAAAAGTCTTAAAATTCATTGAATCTGTAAACGGAAAAACAGATCCTAAACTTATTAAACTAGCAGACGCCTATGCCTCAGATATTTTGGGCTGGAAAGGTTATGCGCCCTGGCTTTATGTGTATACCGCACTAAACCAGACGTTCAAAGAAGGATGGATTCCCGACAATTATTATGCTGAAATTGTAGTTCCCAAAATGAAAGGGAAATATGGAAACATAGCCAATTATAACGCATTAACCGGCCGTCTTTTCAATTCTTCCTCTTTCCCCGTGAGCGCATATTACGTTAACGGACTCTGGATCTCACCGGAATACCAGATTCTTTCAGACCAGGAAGTAACAGAACTTGCGCTTAAAAACTCAGAAAAAGTGGTCTATAAACTAGACAGCTCACTTCAAGGCAAAGGCGTGTATTTTATTGAAAAAGACAAGTTCAATATTGACAAGTTAAAAAGAATGGGCAATGGTGTTTTGCAGCGGTACATCAAGCAGCACTCCTTTTTTCAGGATATTATACCCAATTCCGTCGCAACATTGCGCATTACAAGTGTTATTGACGACAACGGGGTATTCTCCGTTAGAGCCTGTTATCTGCGCGTTGGCCGCAGTGCAGACACGCACGTTATGTCGTCTTCTCATATCAGAATTCCAGTTGATATGTCTACCGGATTGCTGGATAAATTTGGTTATACAACTAATTGGGCGCAAACAGAATCGCATCCCGACACCAACTTTGTATTTGAAAACAAGCAGATTCCCAACTTTAAGGAATGTTTAGAAACAGCGGTAAACCTTCATAAAATGGTTCCTTTTGCGCGCGCGATTGGATGGGATATGATCGTTGACGTGAACAATAGCGTGCAAGTAATGGAGTGGAACGGAAACCACAACGACATAAAATTTTCGGAAGCCACACAAGGTCCCTGTTTTTCTGATTTAGGTTGGGAAAAGCTCCGAAAAAAAGTGAAGTGATTATATGCTATCTTAGTATAATGTTACTTGTATTTTCAAGAAACTCATAAGGATCGTTTGAGAGGATTTTTTTTGATTTTAAGTTTGATCTATTTTCCTGATGTTATTTTCTAAAAATAATTTTGGCGTGACCACAAGGGTCGGGCTATACGTTACAAGTCCTCGCTCGTGCCTCGCTGTGGGCTTTTCACTTCTATCCCTCACGCAGCTTTACGTGAAGAATAATGTTCTTGAATATTGAAGAAACTCTTTTGAATTGTCAGATGGAAGTGCGTTTGGTTTTAAGTTTTATCTATTATCTTAATGTTATTTTCTAAAATAATTTTGGCGTGACCACAAGGGTCGGGCTATACGCTACAAGTCCTCGCTCGTGCCTCGCTGTGGGCTTTTCACTTCTATCCCTCACGCAGCTTTACGTGAAGAATACTATTAATTGGATTTTTATAAAAAAAAATCGAATTACCAGTAGAAATTATGTTCGGTTTTAAAGCACAAAAGAATAATTCATAAAACCTTTCTTGTTTCATTTTGGGCTTGTATGACAAACTCAGGTTTTTTTGCGTTAGGGATAGCAGTGGAAATCCTTTTGTGAGGCACGAGCAAAAAGATTGCAACGCATAGCCCGACCCGCAGGGAAACGCCCAAATCCTAGAAAATAAGTTTAATAGATCAAAATTCTTAAATTAAATTATAGATCCACAAAGTGTCTTAAACAAAAAAGCACAAATACCACTAAGATTTTGCGTTAGGGATAGCAGTGGAAATCCTTTTTGTGAGGCACGAACAAAAAGATTGCAACGTATAGCCCGACCTTTTTAGGTAACGCCCAAATCCTAGAAAATAGCTTTAATGGATAAAAATTTTCAAATCAAACTATATACCCGCAAAATCCCGTATAGAAAAATATACAAACACAACTAGACTTTTGCGTTAGGGATAGCAGTGGAAATCCTTTTTGTGAGGCACGAACAAAAAGATTGCAGCGCATAGCCCGACCCTTTAGGGTAACGCCCAAATCTTAAAAAAAATAGTATATAACAAGAACCGCTATATCCCCTATAGATTTAATATTTTCATCTTCTTTGAAAGAGCTTAACTATTTTAATCGTTACTTGTAAAAAATATTGTTATAATCATATTTTTTTTACTTATGTAAACCTAAAAATTTACAGCTAGAGGATTTCGTCACTCCTGCTTTAAAATTTTACCTTTACAGAAAACCATAACACTCAATAGTTGCAGAAAACATTTAAGGATAAGGGAGAGATTTTCAATACTTTATTTGAGGCCGCCTCAGAGGGGATTATTGTCGTGGATAGTAACCAATTTATTGTTGCGGCAAATGTTGCGGCAGAAAATATGTTTGGATATCAGAAAGGGGAATTGATTCAACAACCGCTGAATTTATTGATTCCAAAGGATTATCACGCGAATCACAAGCACCATTTTGAGAATTTTATTGAACATAGTGAGAAACGACAAATGGGTCATGGTAGGGTTTTGCACGGGATTAAAAAAGACGGTTCACTATTTCCAGTTGAAGCAGGGCTTAATCCATTTAAAAAGGACGGACATGAATTTGTAATGTCGCTGATCATAGATATTAGCGTGCGCATGCAAACCGAACGACAAATATATGATCTCAATTCCCATCTGGAAGAAAAAATAAAAATAAGAACGGGGGAGCTTAGTGAAAGCATTGATAAACTAGAAGTACTTAATAGAAATCTTCAAAATGAGATTGCCAAAAGAAAAGCTTTTGAAGAAAAAATTAAAGATGCGCTTCAGAAGGAGAAGGAACTTAGTGAGTTAAAAACAAAATTTCTTTCTCTGGTTTCCCATGAATTTAAAACACCATTAAGTGGAATCCTGACCTCTGCAACCCTTGCTGAAAAATATACCGAAAATGAGCAGCAAGATAAACGGGAGAAACATCTGGGCACCATTCGCAATAAGGTGCATTACCTTAATAACATCCTCAACGACTTCCTATCTAT
>JBBPYO010000452.1:0-3344 GCA_038199845.1 Flavobacteriales bacterium | reverse complement strand
TCCTCTGCCGCCCGCAAAATTTCGGTGGGATTGTCTTCTTTTTTGATCAAATCGTAAATTTGACCTGCAAGCCATTTTTTATGCATTTTCTCATAATCTGCCTGCAGGGCTTCGGCAAAAGCGGTAACCTGCTCCTTCCGGGCTTTGCGTTTACCGAGCTCAATCTTGCTCAACAGCGCAGTATCCATATTTACGGCGGCAGCAAGTTCTCGTAAGAGGATATTTTTCTCCAAGCGCAGCTCTCTTAAATAATTTCCAAAATCCATGGTTTTATAATGACTTGTCAAATTTTGTCCAAAAATAACTAATTTTTGAATATATTTGTTGAAATTGTAATAAAATAAAATGGACTTAAGACTTTTAGACGTAGGACAATAGACGCCACTGTCTCGTAGAAAGCTAGGAAAAAATTCAAATATCGCCCTATGAATTGAAAACGAATTTTGCGTTAGGGATTGAAGCGGAAATCCTTTTTGTGAGGCACGAGCAAAAAGATTGGAACGTAAAGCCCGACCCGTAGGGAAACGCCCAAAAACCATTAAAATAGCTACAAAAACACTAAAAGCAGCCGAAATATGCCCAATCCCGCTCTAGATCTCGCAGAACAGTTTATCCTGCACACCCACCAGTCGTTGTTCCTTACCGGCCGCGCGGGAACGGGAAAAACAACTTTTTTGCGGAACATTCTCAAAAAGACCACAAAAAACTATGTAGTTGTCGCTCCTACCGGCGTAGCGGCAATTAATGCGGGCGGTGTGACTATTCATTCCTTGTTTCAACTGCCGCTCACTGCTTTTGTTCCAGATAATGCGAGCGTAGACCTCAATATGGCCACAAATCGCCACGGCCTCGCTAAACATGCGCGCTACAACAAGGATAAGAGCAAATTATTGCGTGAGCTAGAACTCCTGGTCATTGATGAAATCAGTATGGTACGCTGCGATATGCTTGATGCTCTTGATTTTCTGCTCCAGCGCATCCGCGGTATAAACCGTCCCTTTGGCGGTGTGCAGGTTCTCGTGGTAGGCGATCTTTTTCAATTGGCACCGGTGGTGAAAGATCACATTTGGAGCGTGCTCAAACCCTATTATACCAACCCTTATTTTTATGATGCACATGCATGGAAACAGTCAAGTGCCGTCACCATAGAACTTACCCAAATCTACCGGCAGAATGAACAGGAATTTGTCGACATCCTTAACCGCGTACGCAATAACGCACTCATCCCAGCAGATCTCAAGCGTCTTCATGAAAATCACGACCCCCATTTTGAGGCGACCGATAAACCCTATATTACCCTGACCACCCATAATTACAAAGCAGATGCGATCAATGCTGAAAAGCTCAAGAGTCTTTCAGGAAAAGAATTCTCTTTTAAAGCAGATATTTCGGGCACGTTCAAAGAGAACGCCTATCCAGGACAGGAAACCATAACCCTTAAAAAGGGAGCACAGGTCATGTTTATTCGCAATGATCCGGAAGAGTACCAATATTATAATGGCAAGCTCGCTGAAGTCGCAGAAGTAACAAAAAATAGTATTAAGGTTATTTTTCCTGAAATGCCAAAAAGCATCTTTACGGTCCAAAAGACAACCTGGGATAATATCAATTATTCGGTAGATGAAAAAACCAATGACATTATTGAGGACAAATTGGGCAGTTTTACGCAATATCCAATCCGCTTGGCGTGGGCGATCACAATACATAAAAGTCAAGGACTCACCTTTGAACGTGCAATTGTTGATCTGGGCGATAGTTTCGCACCCGGACAGGCTTATGTTGCGTTAAGTCGTTGCACTTCATTGGACGGACTGGTGCTCAAATCGCGGATCAGAGAACATAATGTTTTTATAGATGAAACTATTAAAGATTTTCACGCAAATGGAAAACCGCTCGGCGAGATGGAGCTGCTTCTTTCTTCGGCCCGTAAACACTATACACAAGAACGCCTGCTCAATGCGTTTAATTTTCAAAAACAGGAATGGGCATTAGAACATTTGCGGGAAACCTTTTATGAAACCAAGTTGGAAAATAACGAGGTTTATATTGATCTGGGCGAAAAATTAAAAGTGAGCATCAAAAACCTAAAGCAAACATCTTTAACATTTCAGCGACAGCTGCAACACCTTTTTGAGGATTCTGAGCAAGAAAGCAATAAGAATCAGATTAGAATTCGATGTGAAAAGGCGCTTTCCTATTTTACCAAGGCGATCTTTGACCAACTCCTAAAACCTTTGCACGCACATATAGAAGATTTGGCCTATAAAAATCAAGTCAAAAAGTATTTAAGCGAGGTTCGGGATGTATACGTTGAACTTTGGATCAAGGTAGAAGAACTGTACACGGTTTCGCTAGATGGACAGCCATTGTTCACCGGTGAGAGCAAGAATAAACGTGAAGACCTCAAGATCAGTAAAACGGCGGCAACTCTGGCTACGCCAAAAATAGGAAGCACTTATGACGACACGCTCGTTCTTTTTAGGGAAAATAATAGCATCAAGCAAATTGCAGAAATCCGTGGTATGAAGCCAAAAACCATTGAAGGACACCTCGCCCGCTGGATCGGAAAAGGCGAGGTACATCTGGAAGATCTTATAAAAATACAGCGTATAGTGAAGATTTTGCCCTATTTTGACAAGTCTAAAGATTGGTCAATTTCGACGATGAAAAAAAACATCCCTTTTGAAACTTCATATAGCGAACTGAGAATGCTGCAGGCGCACGCCATTTTCAGCAATCGGGACAGTTCTTCTTCTTAGTTTTTAAAAAACCAAAGCACGTATTGCATAAACCCTTGACACAATAAGCGATGCCGCCTGATTATCAATTAATTTTATAGCTACAACCAAGGTCCTTATTAATTTTGTATTTCATAATTTCCAGGTAAATCTTTATTTTATTGCCCTTATAGGAATAAAAACGACCAAAATGGGGTATAAATCGGTAATTTTAGCTTAAAAATCATGAGTTTTGACTTAAAGAATATTCGCGCGCAACCACAACGCATTGCCATTGTTACGGGTGCCAACAGCGGTCTGGGTTTTGAAACCGCACTTGCCCTTGTAAAAAAACAACTACGCGTTGTCATGGCATGTCGTGATCTGGCTAAAGCCGAAAAAGCCAAAACAGAAATCCTTGAAGAATATCCAAAAGCAAAGCTTGAAATATTGAAATTGGATTTAGCAAATCTTGATTCGGTACACGCTTTCGCGGAAGCGTATTCTGCCAAATACAAGCGACTTGATCTGCTCATTAATAACGCTGGTGTGATGATCCCGCCGTATGAAGTGACCACAGACGGCTACGAACTCCAGTTTCAGGCGAATTATTTAGGTCATTTTTTA
>JBBPYO010000451.1:0-6316 GCA_038199845.1 Flavobacteriales bacterium | reverse complement strand
TTTTTTATATGAAGGAAAAAAAGCGAAAACATCCAATAAACAAATGGGCGGGTAGGCTACATCTTTGGTTGGGTCTTAGCTCGGGGATCGTTGTTTTTATCGTGGCCATTACCGGTTGTATTTTTGTCTTTCATGATGAAATTCAGGATCTTACGCGCGATTGGAGAAAACTTCCCGCTCAAGAGCAAAAATTTGTGGCGCCCTCGTTGCTTTTTAAAAAAGTAGATTCCATTTTACCTAATTCCACCGCTAGCTTTGTGATGTATAACGGTAAGGAGCGGCCCGCACATATATACGCTTTTGCGGAGGAAACACCTTATAACATTTATTTCAATCCCTATACAGGAGAATTGCTAAACGTTCAAAACCTTAACGACGATTTTTTTATTATTGTCGAGAAGTTGCATATGTACTTGCTCCTTCCGGAAGCTATCGGGAAACAGATCGTGGGGATTTCCACTATAATTTTTGTTTTTATGCTCCTCACAGGAATCATCCTCTGGTGGCCAAAAAAGAAAAAGCAGCTGGCGAACAATTTTAAAGTCCGCTGGAAAGCGCGTTGGCGTCGTGTAAATTACGATCTACACCGCACTGCCGGAATTTACTGCGCCTTAATTGCCCTGCTGCTCGCAATAACCGGTTTGGGCATCGCTTATGAATGGATGCATGATTCTTTTTATACTGTGGGAAATCTGGGTAAGAATTATCCCGAAGATCATGAAGTTCCCAAAATAACCGAGATTCCTGAAGCGGTTTTGCCGCAAGCATTTGATCAAGCATTTTTTACAACGGTCAATAAACTTCCGCAAAGCGGAATGTATTTTGTGCTTGATCAAGGTGTGGAAAAACCTATTTTGACTGGCGCCTATCCCAATGCGCTCACTTTTGACCACCAATCTAATTTTTATTTTCATCCCCAAAGTGGCCAACTTTTAGCATCACATTTATATTCTGAAAAAAGCGCTGGACTTAAGTTTCAAGAAATGAATTATGGTTTGCACACTGGTCAATATTTTGGTCTTTTGGGCAAGTTTGTATCATTTTTCATCAGTTTATTTGTTGCAGGACTTCCAGTAAGTGGATTTCTAATCTGGTGGGGGAAGCGGAATAAAAAACGGAGCCGCTCAAAAAACACTTCAATTGTCGGATAAATAGTAGAGATTAGGGTATTCAGACAATAAAAACTATAATAACAATCAATTTTAAGTATTACATTTGTTTATAATGTTCGACTATAAACTTCACGTTTTTTTTACCGTCGCAAATCGCTTAAGTTTCTCTAGAGCGGCTGAAGAATTACACATTACCCAGCCCGCAGTGACCAGGCATATCAAACAAATGGAGCAGCATTATAATCAGAAACTCTTTGAGCGGAAAGGAAATAGCATCAGCCTAACCAAGGCCGGAAAAGTCTTGCTCACGCATGCCAAAGAAATTATGACGCTACATAGCGAACTGGAATTTGACATGAACGCCCTGATTGATAAAACCGAAGGAATACTTAATATCGCAGCAAGTACAACCATTGCTCAATATGTGTTGCCAGAGGTTTTGGCGAAATTCCATAAAAAATATCCTAAAGTAAAAGTTGCGCTTTCCAGTGCAAATACAGAAGGTGTGGAAAGGGCTATCCTAAACGATGATGTTATCTTAGGATTTATTGAGGGAAGCTCAAAAAACCGGGAAATAGCCTACCAGCCGTTTTTGAAAGATGAGATTGTGCTTGTGGTTGCAAAGGGTCATCCATTGTACAACAGCGGTTCGTTAATTATAAAAGATATGACAAAATATCCGCTGGTACTGCGCGAGGAAGGTTCTGGTACGCTTGAAGTTATTGTAGATGCGCTGAGCAAAAAAAACATAAAAATTGACATGCTGGATGTTGCCATGCGGTTGGGGAGTTCTGAGAGTATCAAGTCGTACCTCAACGATCAGCACAGTCTGGCATTTCTCAGTATCAATACCATTTTAAAGGAATTGAATACTGGAGCTTTAGGCATCATTGATGTTGAAGGTTTGAGTCTGGAGAGACCCTTTTATTATATAAAAAAACAAGGACAGCAGTCAGCATTGGCATCTCTTTTTATTCAATTTATTAGACATCATTATAACGTGTTGTTATAGTATATGCTTTTTTATCATTTGATATGAGGCCATTCTCCTCGTATTTTTACATCGGTTTAAATAACAGAATGTTCATTTAAAAACAATACCGATGACTTTTAAAACGCTTCCATTTTTTGGCTACAATATTTCCCTGAAAAAAATTATTTTTATTGTTATTGCAGCAGTTTGCCTGCTTCCCTTTGTTTCTACTCCTATTGCGCTGGCAACTGGTGTTGTGGTTGCTCAGATATTGGGTAATCCTTTTAAAGAAGCGAGTCATAAAGCGATAAATTGGCTGCTGAAAATAGCCGTTGTAGGGCTTGGTTTTGGCATGAGCGTTTCAAGCGCGCTTGCCGCAGGTAAAAATGGGTTTTTATATACAGTTTGTTCCATCGTAGTCACCTTGAGCTTGGGACTTCTGGTAGGCAAATTTTTAGGTATAGATAAAAAAATATCTCAGCTTATTTCTTCCGGAACGGCTATTTGTGGTGGAAGTGCGATTGCCGCAATTTCGCCCATTATCAAAGCAGATGCCAAACAGATTTCGGTAGCGATAGGCATTGTGTTTTTACTCAACTCGGTCGCACTGTTTTTATTTCACGTCGTGGGTCACTTTTTTGCGCTCTCACAACAACAATTCGGGATCTGGTGCGCCATTGCCATCCACGATACAAGTTCGGTGGTGGGTGCGGCAGATGTTTATGGCCCCAAGGCTCTTGAGATCGCTACGACCGTGAAACTCGCACGTGCGTTATGGATTCTTCCTGTTTCGGTAGCCTTTGCTATATTTTCCGAAGGAAGCGCAAAGAAAATTAAAATCCCTTACTTTATAGGCTTTTTTATACTTGCCATCATTGTAAACACGTATGTTCCGGGTGTTGAGGTTGTAGCGCCGTATATTGTAAAGTGTGCAAAAATTGCCCTGACACTTACCCTCTTTCTCATTGGTTCCACCCTAACTTTTAAATCATTGAAAGCGGTGGGAATCAGACCCTTGTTACAGGCGATTATTATCTGGGCATTTATTTCTATCGCCTCATTAGCCATTATTTTGCAGACAATTAACTAAAAAGAGCAACGAGTTTTCGCTTACGGCGGAAGATTTATTCCTATAAAAAATAGTCTCAAAAAGCACATTTTTGACCTAATAATTGGCGTAAAAAGGTTAATTTCAAGCCGTTAAAAATGCTACATTATAGCCTATTTTTGACCTTTTTGAAGCATTAAATCGCGCTATGGAACTTTTTCACCTCATCAGTATTTTGATCGTTTTTGCGTCCACTTTCGGTTATATCAACGCGCGTTTTATAAAACTGCCCACGACCATTGGGCTGATGCTCATTTCCATGATTTTTTCCATTGGTGTACTCGTCTTAGGTAAATATTTTCCTACGGTAATTTCCTATGAGAACAAACTCATGGCTGAACTTGATTTTCGCGACATTGTTTTAAATGGAATTTTAAGCTTTTTACTTTTCGCTGGCGCCCTGCAGGTAGATTTATCACAGTTGCGCAAACAACGCCTGCCGGTCGTTGTTTTTTCTACGCTTGGCGTATTGATTTCTACGTTTTTGGTAAGTATTCTTTTATATTATTCCCTATCGCTGTTAAACCTTAAAATTCCTTATCTGCACTGTCTTGTTTTTGGTGCGCTGATCTCTCCCACAGATCCCGTTGCAATTATAGGGATTCTCAAAAAGGTGGGCATAATCAAATCTTTGGAAGTGAAAATCGTGGGCGAAAGCCTGTTTAACGACGGGGTTGGGTATGTACTTTTCTTAACCGTTTTAAGCCTTGCACAGTCGGGTAGCGGTGGCGGAAATATTGAGTTTCAAGAAACCGCGCTGTTGTTTTTAAAGGAAGTGGGCGGCGGCTTTTTACTAGGCGGAATCTTGGGCTGGATCACCTATCGCGCTCTTGGCCGTATTGACGATTATCAAGTGGAGGTCATGATAACGCTGGCGATGGTCATGGGCGGATACACGCTGGCGGATCAACTTGGTATTTCCGGACCAATTACTATGGTTGTTGGCGGCTTGATTATAGGCGATAAATTGGGCAACAAAAAAGTGGTTTCTGAACAATCTGAAGTCTATGTAAATAAATTCTGGGACTTAATGGACGTACTTTTTAACGCGTTTCTTTTCCTATTGATCGGTCTTGAGATCCTCATTGTAGATTTTAATAAAACGGCACTTTTAGCCGGTTTATTGATTATTCCAGCAGTAATAATAAGTCGCTATATTTCCCTGAAAGCGCTTATTTTATTACTGCGAAATTGGGTTCCATTCGAGTCAAAAACGACACTTATAATGACCTGGGGCGGCCTGCGTGGCGGGATTTCCATTGCGATGGCGCTTTCGCTGCCCGAAGATATTTCGCGTACGCTCCTCATTACGATTACGTATTGCATTGTGATCTTTTCTATACTGGTGCAGGGCCTCACCTTAGCGCCCATGGTAAAAAAGTATCATTTAAATAATCAATAAAATCTCCCTCAGTTTTCAAATTCCGAAAGTGAAGCAACTTCTCAAAATAAATGGAGTCTTTATGCGCACGAGGTTATACTTTTAAATCTTTAAACCTTAAGACGAAAATACAGTCTTAATAGCGCCTATTCAACTCTAAAAAGTAGTTTTTGCAGCTAAATGCATATATTGATCAAAACCACAGTAAAGTATATTTAACATGATAAAATACGCTTCCTTATTCTTACTCATCTTTGCATTATCATTTCAAGCCAATGCACAGAGCAAAGAAGTTGCTCATATTGACATGAACGCTTTGCTGGATCTGATGCCCGAAAAGCAGCAGGCTCAAGCTGAAATAAGCCGTACAGACCGAGCCTATCGAGAAGATTTTCAAATGTCTTATCGGGAATATCAGGCAAAATTCCAAAAATTTGATGAAGAGAAAGCCACACTCACTCCAGAACAGAGTGCCAAACGCGAAAGTGATTTACAGCTTATAGAGCGCAATCTAGGACAGACCCAGCAAAATATAGAAAAACAGCTCAAAGAAAAGGAAGAGATGCTGTTGAAACCCATTCGGGAAAAGGCTGAAAAAATTGTAAACCAAGTAGCAGAAGCCCAGGGTTTTTTCTACGTTTTTGACTCTTCCGCAGATAATGGAATGATCATGGCCAAAGGAAAGAATCTGTTGCCAGATGTCAAGAAAAGTATGGGACTTTAATTCCTTCTGGAGGGATTAATTTATAGATTCCTGATCTATAAAAATAAGGTAAAAACATATAAAAAACGACCGATTTCTTGATAAAATCGGTCGTTTTTTTATTGGGATTTGGTAAATAACCGTTGTATCAAGCTGAGCTTGTTTAAGTTTCGTACTGAATTTCCCATAATGCGATTCTAAAACAGTTCAGAATGACCGCTTTTAAACTTTATCGAACAAATTAAGGCGCAGGATTGGGAATCGCCGCATGTACCGCGTTGATTTCCTCCAGAATCTCTTCGGAAAGTTCAATGTTTATACTAGCGATATTTTCCTTAAGCTGTTCCATTTTTGAAGCGCCTATAATAGTGGAGGTCATAAACGATCTGCTGTTTACAAAAGCCAGCGCCATCTGCGCAAGTGATAAGCCATGACTTTCTGCTATTTCTTTATATTTATGGGTGGCTGCGACGCTGTTTTTATTGCTGTAACGATCGTACTGCGGAAAAAGCGACAAGCGCGTATTTTCTTGAGTTTTATCCAAATGTTTTCCGCTCAGCGTACCAAAACCCATAGGCGAATAGGCAAGCATTCCCACACCCTCGCGCAGCATGATCTCGGTCAGGCCAATTTCATCTTTACGGTTTAGCAGATTGTATGGATTTTGCATTGTGATCATTTTCGGCAATCCCTGACTTCGCGATTCCTCCAGAAAACGGGAAAGACCGTAAGGCGTTTCATTGCTCAGCCCGATATGGCGTATCAAACCTTCTTGCATAAATTCATTAAGACTTTCTAGAATTTCTCTAAAATTATCGCTCCACTCCTCGTCAGTATTATGATTATAATCCAATTTACCAAAATAGTTGGTATTGCGTTCCGGCCAGTGCAATTGGTACAAATCTATATAATCCGTTTGTAAGCGTTTAAGGCTTTTATGAATCGCATCCTTTATTTCCGCTTTAGCGTAGCCACCGGTACGGATGTGTTTGGTCATTTCGGCGGGGCCGGCAATTTTTGAAGCAATTATGAGATCATC
>JBBPYO010000450.1:0-2322 GCA_038199845.1 Flavobacteriales bacterium | reverse complement strand
GATCACCTATTTGGGCTTTAATTGTAGCAAGCATGGTAAGTCCGACTTGTCTCGCGGCCTGATAGCCTTCCGCAGTATTAAGATCGGCGCCCAATTTTCCGGTAATTAATGAAGCATCGTTTCTTACGGGACCTTGCCCGGACACGTAAAGCATTTTATCTACTATAATTACAGGTTTATAAACTCCGCCCAGTGGAGGCGCAGGAGGTAGTTCTAAGTTAAGTTCTTTGATTCGTTCTTCGATATTCATGATTATACAATTAGACTAAGCAATAAAACGACAATAAGTCCGACTATGGAAACCGCAGTTTCCATCAATGTCCAGGACATCAAGGTTTCTTTGATAGTTACGTTAAAATATTCTTTAAAAAGCCAGAATCCGCCGTCATTGATATGGGAAAAAGTAATGCTTCCGGCACCGGTTGCCAAAACCAATAATTCGGGCGAAACACCTGAAGATCCCACAACCGGCATGATGATACTGGCGGCCGTAAGCCCCGCAACAGTAGCCGAACCTACGCATACACGGATCAATGCCGCAATAACCCATGCCAATAATAAAGGAGATAAACCCAGACCGCCGAGTAACTGTCCTATTTGTCCGCTGATTTCGGTGGCCACCATAATCTCCTTAAAAGCGCCCGCTCCGGCAATGATAAGCAACACGCCGGCGATGGCTGCGATAGATTCTGAAAGCGTTTTCATCACTTCCTGAATGGAACGCCCTGTACGTATTCCCAAGAAATAAATCGCACCCAATACGGAAAGGAGCATTGCAATGGAAGGGTTGCCCACTGCGCTTATAATGGAATTATCTGGGACAAACAAGTTCAATATCGAAGTTCCACCAATAAGGATTACAGGGAGAAGCGCGATGGTTATACTTATAGACATGGGCGGAACGGCATAGCGCGTGTCGCGTTCCACTATAAATTCTTCCAACGGTTTAGGCTGTATGCGTTTCATGACACCGGAAAGTAGGAATTTTGCGACTAAAATAGCAGGAATTCCAGCTATAATTCCATAAATCAAGGTGAGGCCAAGATCCGCCCCATAGATATCCGCAATAGCAGTAGGAGCTGGATGCGGCGGCAGAAAACCATGGGTCACGGAAAGGGATGCAAGCATTGGCAAACCTACATAGAGCAAAGGAAGTTTGGTAGTCGAAGCAATCGCAATAACCAATGGAACCAAAATGACAAAACCTACGGTATAAAACATAGGGATTCCCACAATAAACCCGGTTACGATCAATGCTATTTGTATATGTTTAATGCCAAATAAACCAACCAAACTATTGGTTATTTTATCTGCAGCACCACTGACAGCAACAAGTTTTCCCAACATAGCACCGAATCCTAATATCAGGACCAGCGAACTTAATGTATTTCCTATACCGGCTTCGATGGCATTCATGGATTCTCCCATCGTCAATCCACCGGTAACACCTACCAATAAACAAACCAACACAAACGAAATGAATGTATCTAATTTAACAACGGCAACAAGAATTACTAGTAAGAGAATCCCAATGATAATAGGTAGAAAAACCATAAATGCATTTAAATGTAGAAGAATATTAGAAAATAAATATCTGTGAAATTTTTAAAAAGGCAGTAAGTTAATTATTAAAAGTAGAATTGTGTACGATACATCTGACGAATTTGGGCATGTTGAAATATTTCTAAAAATTCAATGAAGATATGATAACTGGAAATAGCGATGATATTCTATATGTTTATTTAAAAGGGAGGAAAATCAACCAAATAGTCATGTTTTATTTTCACTTAAACCTTTCCAGATTACTCAAAAAAATCTTGTCTGAAAAGTTGAAATACATATACTTTGGTTTCAATCAGTCTAATTGACCTAAACTTTTACCTGATGTTTTTGAGGTGAAAAATCGCTTTTACTGCTGTAAACCTGGAATAACTTCTAAACTTGTATTGTTTTTCTGAGTTTCAGCACAAAAAAAGCCCTTCATTTCTGAAAGGCTTTCTGGGTGGAAGACCGGGCTTATTTCGGCTTTGCTCAGCATAAACTTCTCGCCCTTAATTTTATAATTCCTTTGAAGTTTTCGCATAAAAAAAGCCCTTCATTTCTGAAAGGCTTTCTGGGTGGAAGACCGGGCTTACTTCGGCTTTGCTCAGCATAAACTTCTCGCCCTTAATTTTATAATTCCTTTGAATTTTTCGCATAAAAAAAGCCCTTCATTTCTGAAAGGCTTTCTGGGTGGAAGACCGGGCTCGAACCGGCGACCTCTGGTACCACAAACCAGCGCTCTAACCAACTGAGCTACAACCACCATTTTAAACATATTTC
>JBBPYO010000449.1:0-2362 GCA_038199845.1 Flavobacteriales bacterium | reverse complement strand
TGCACGATGTTGTTCCAGATATTGTCACTATTGGCAAACCTTTGGGAAACGGACATCCGATTGCAGCGGTTGCCTGTACTCCTGAAGTTACAGAAAAGTTTGCAAATGGTATGGAATATTTCAACACTTTTGGTGGTAATCCGGTATCCTGTGCCATTGGTGCACAGGTAATATGCACCGTAAAGCGAGAAAACTTGCAAGAAAATGCCTTAAATGTTGGTGGATTTTTAAAAGATGAGCTCCGCAAGTTGGCTCAAGAGTTTCCTATTATTGGTGATGTACGTGGACAGGGCTTATTTCTTGGGATTGAATTAGTGGATGCGGAACTGAATCCGTTAGCAGCGCAAACCGACTATTTAGTGACTAGAATGAAAGACCACGCTATTTTAATGAGTTCCGATGGCCCGGATCATAATGTGCTGAAGATTAAGCCTCCAATTACTTTTACTAAGGATAACGCCGCAGAATTACTGTTTTATTTAAGAAAAATATTTGAAGAAGACTTTATGCAACTTTAAATTATTCAGAATGCAGCGTGTTTGCGAACAGTTCTAACGTTTCGGGAATCAATAAAAATTAACAAAGAATCACATGAAATTAAAAGTACTTAGTGCGATCGTTTTATTTATAGTGGTGGGTTGCAAAACTTTACCGCTGATGGAAGTTCCAGAGCAAACTTCCCACTTCAATCATGAAATATTTGAAGACCATAAACTTCCGCCAAGAGCAACCTATTTCGCATTTGAATCATCTGATCTTAAAGATAAAGAAAATTCAAAGCGCTTCTTAAGTTTAAATGGGCCATGGAAATTTAATTGGGTAAAAGATCCAAAAACGAGACCTACCACATTTCAAAATGTAAATTATGATGATGCCGATTGGAAAACCATCCCAGTTCCGGCGAATTGGGAAGTGGAGGGATATGACTATCCAATTTATTTGGACGAACGTTACCCGTTTACAACAACATGGCCAAATGTACCAACCGACTATAATCCCGTAGGTACTTATAGAAAAGAAATTACTTTAACTAAGGAATTTTTATCTGAAGATGTCATCTTACATTTCGCGGGTGCAAAATCGGCAATGTATGTTTATATCAATGGCGACTATGTAGGCTATTCTCAAGGCAGTAAATTACCTGCCGAATTTAATATCACCAAATACTTAAAAGAAGGAAAAAACGTGTTGGCCCTACAAATGTTCCGTTGGAGCGATGCCAGTTATTTGGAAAGCCAGGACTTTTTGCGCATGAGTGGGATTGAGCGTGAAGTCTATTTATATACGCAACCCAAAGTGACCATTTCAGATTATTATGCCTACACCAATCTAGATGAGAACTATAGTAACGGAGTTTTTAAAAACTCGGTTTCAATAGTCAATCATTCCAATGAAGCTGTTAAAAGGAAAGTGTCCGTGGAAGTCTTTGATGGCGAAACATCAAAATTCATAGATTCAAAAGTTGTGGATATTCCAGCGAATGATAGTATTCAATTTTCTTCTGAAAGCATTTTTGAAAATGTAAAACAATGGTCTGCTGAGCAGCCAAATTTATATACTCTAAAAATAATTTTAGAAGATGAAACGAATGCGGCAAACAACCAATTTGTAACAAGAGCTACAGGTTTTAAAAGCGTGGAGATCAAAAATTCTCAAGTCTTAATAAATGGAAAACCCATATACATTCGTGGCGTTAACCGGCACGAAACTGATCCTTTAACTGGTCATATTGTATCACGGGAATCGATGGAGAAGGACATTCAGCTTATGAAGCTGAATAATATTAATGCAGTTCGGACGTCGCATTATCCCAACGACCCGTATTGGTTGGAACTGTGCGATAGATATGGTCTGTATGTGGTTGACGAAGCAAATATTGAAAGTCATCCGTTAGCCATAGACGAAAACACGCAAATAGGCAATGAAATGAGTTGGTTGCCGGCGCATGAGGCGCGTACACAACGCATGTACTATCGCGATAGAAACCATGCTTCAATTTATTCCTGGTCTTTAGGAAACGAAGCTGGAACGGGTGATATTTTTAGGACTACGTATACGTGGTTAAAATCCCATGATGATAATCGTATTGTACAATACGAACCTGCGGGGAAGGAAGATTATACAGATTTGTACTGCCCAATGTATCCCAAACCGGAATATCTGATCGATCACGGTAAGTCCAATTCGGATAAACCATCCATTATGATTGAATATGCACATGCCATGGGGAATTCAGTGGGTAATTTGCAGGATTATTGGGATATCATTGAAACCTATCCTAACCTTCAAGGGGGATATATCTGGGACTGGGTAGATCAGGCTTTAGAATATAAAGATGAAAATGGCAATCCATATTTTGCCT
>JBBPYO010000448.1:0-5470 GCA_038199845.1 Flavobacteriales bacterium | reverse complement strand
TACTTGCAAATACAAATCGGTAAGCGACGTGCTACTTCCCAACATCCCCGTTACTTCCTGAGGATTGCTAAATGCAAGCAAGCCGGTTTCCACAATGGGATTTATGGCAATGATTGTGGCTCCATTGCGTTTTGCTTTTTGAAGGGCGCTCAACATTCGGGGGTGATTTGTACCTGGATTTTGCCCCATGATCATAATGACCTCCGCTTCATAAAAATCTTCCAATTTTACGGTTCCCTTCCCAATGCCTATACTTTCGCTCAGTGCGGTACTGGTACTCTCGTGACACATATTACTACAATCTGGCAAGTTGTTTGTGCCAAATTCCCGTACAAAAAGTTGGTAGGCAAAAGCGGCTTCATTACTGGTACGCCCCGAAGTGTAAAATATCGCTTCATCTGGACTTTCAAGTCCGTTTAAATGTTTTGCAATAAGCGTAAAGGCATTTTCCCAGGATATTTCTTCGTAATGTGTCGCACCTTGCGGCAAATACATGGGCTGCGCAAGCCGTCCTTCTTTACCAATTTCATAATCAGACAATAAAGACAGCTCATAGACGCTATTTTGGGCAAAAAATTCAGTTTCGACTTTTTTTGTAGTGGCCTCTTCCGAAATGGCTTTTGCTCCATTCTCGCAGTATTCCGCTATAGCACTGCGCTCATCATCTGGATCTGGCCAAGCGCAACCAGGGCAATCTACGCCGCCTTTTTGATTAAGGTTTAAAAGCGCCTTGCTGCCACGTATGGGTCCCATCGCTTTAAAAACATGTTTCATTGAAACAAAAACTGCTTTGGCACCGGCGGCGACTTCTTTATGTTTGCCCGTGCGCAGACCAGTTAATTCTTCCGAGGTGAGCGCATTAGGTACTTTTTCTTCTTTTTTCATCGTTTTTGAGATTTTAGCGCAGTTTATCTGTCATGGGATTGGGATAATTATCTGATTGATCCTCGCGGTTGTCATCCATACAAACAAAGTCCTTTTCCAAAAGTGCGAGCAAGGTTTTTCCATTTTTCAGCGGAATCTGGCGTTCAAAACCGACGCGGTCTGTGTGCTTCCATTCTTCAATAAACCGCTTGGGAAGGTATAAAATGACTGAATTTCCTAAAAAATCAGCCATTAAATCACTGATATCTTCTTTTACGGTAACGCCATAACTAAAATGCGTGGTATCAAATTCAGTATATTCCATATAGCTTCCTTCCGTGCAGACCTGATCAACTTCAGAGCGCGTTAAGCGAAAGCGTACGGAATTTTCTTTTATTCTAATTTTCATAATGATTTATAGTTGTTCAGCTTCACGCTTTTAGCAAATGGCAGATAATTTTTTTGAATATCCGTAAAGTGTCCTGATAGGATGTTATCCTTATAAAACGTTATCCTTACCGAAACGCAATCGAGTTTTATTCACCCGCTTACCATTTTTGACCATTATAATTGTTTTTTGGGCGTTTCCCTTCGGGTCGGGCTTTCCGCTTCAATCTTTTTGCTCGTTCCTCTCAAAAAGGATTTCCACTTCAATCCCTAACGCAAAATTCGTTTTCAAAGGTTTTTAGGTTTAAATGGCCATTTCTGTGGTGGGTCGCTTCCTACCGAAATGGGCAGGCAATTCAGCGTTGCTGAAAACAACTTTTAGGACGGATAACGGATATATATTAATTTTTATTTTAAAGTTACTTATTTGCTGTGTAAGATTAATTTTTGGTCTTAAAGCGTATTAGACGAGCTCTAAAATTCTTTCAGCACCGCAATAAATATTATATCTCTTTTTACTGAGAAAACCTACAAGTGTCATATTAAATTCCATTGCTAACTGCACGGCCAAGCTAGAAGGCGCACCTACCGCCATTACAAACTGAATTCCCGCCATCGAAGCTTTTTGGATCAATTCAAAACTTGCCCGGCCGCTCAGCAACAGCAGTTTGTCTGAGAGAGGAAGTTGGTTATTTTTAAATGACGCGCCTATCAATTTATCGAGTGCGTTGTGACGGCCTACATCTTCGCGCAGATCAAGTAAATTCCCCGATGTATCAAAAAGTACGGCTGCGTGTAAACCACCGGTGCGGTCAAATACTTCTTGTTTTTCGCGCAAAATCTCCGGAAAACCTTTTATAAGCTCTAGATCTACATGGAGCGGAGTAGGGGAAAGTTCTAGTTGGCAGACCGTTTTTATGGCATCAATACTGGCTTTGCCGCACACACCGCAACTGCTGCTGGTGTAAAAATGCCGCTCCAGCTGACTCAAATCCAGCGTTTCCGAATTATTTAGAAAGACATTTACTTTATTTTCACTAATGATAACATTTTCTACCTGTTGGGAATTGGAGATAATGCCTTCGGTAAAGAGAAAACCCACCGAAAGGTCAGCGTCATGACCTGGAGTTCGCATGGTTATTGAAATATTTTTATTGAATACCGGCGGCGAAGCTTTGAGTATGCTGATACTAATTTCCACCGGTTCTTCCACCGCGAGGCAATCGATCACGTGGTCAATACCGGATTCATTTATTTTGACTATTTCCTTCCGGAAAATTGAGTTTTCTGATAATTCGTTCATAATCTTGATGTGTGTCCACGCTTTCAAAAGCTTTCCCACTTACCGTAACAATAGTACACGGATTGGTTTTGAGCATTTGTAGCAGTGAGAACTGGTTTTTGGCAATGTTTTCTTTCAATACTTCAAAAAATGAAGCTTCATAAATAGTAAGAGTCGGAATCAAAAAACCTGAGTTTTTATCCTGAAAAACGGTCGCAAACAGTGATTTATCACGCGCTTTAAGCAGTTTTTTTAGATGTAAATCCTGTAAAAATGGATAATCGCATCCTACACAAAGCCACGCATCCTTATGTGTTTCAAAAGCGGAAAGCAGCCCAGTGAGCGGACCCATTTCTTTATGAGAATCTATTATATAATTGTATCCATTCTCTTGCTTCTGATCTTCGCGTAAAGAAATATAGGTTTCAAGGCCCAGATTTTCTAATTGCTTGGCCACATGAATTTTTTGAGGTTTTTTATAGTAGATAAGATCACCTTTATCATTCCCCATACGTTGTGACTTTCCACCGGCCAAAACCAGTGCACGCAGTCCACCCGATGCCATTTTCAAATTGAATTTTCCTTTAAAAGTACGTCATCTTACCAGTTTTATCCCGTAATAATATCGTTTTTAACGTGTTTTGGGAGTTTTTATATTCCTCAAAGACGTTTTTTAATCTAGGTTAATTATCTGCTTTCTTAAGAATAGTAATAGCTTTCATTATCAGAAATTACTAGAGTGTTTTTCTTAAAAATCGTAATTTCTGTTTAAAACATGAAAATAAAATTAGTTTTTTCGGTAGTGGTTCGAGATAATCTTTTTTGAAAAAGCTTGAAGATTTATCATT
The DNA here is from genome assembly GCA_038199845.1 of Flavobacteriales bacterium. Classification (GTDB taxonomy): domain Bacteria; phylum Bacteroidota; class Bacteroidia; order Flavobacteriales; family Flavobacteriaceae; genus Leeuwenhoekiella. Next base: position 2,089 of record JBBPYO010000448.1, on the reverse strand, counting down.
GATTACAATTATCTGTCCAATTTCAAAACATCTTCAAAATTCCTTTGGAAAAATCTCATTAGCCAAATTTTAGAGATAAAAAAACAGACCATTTGTCAATAACGTATGCGAGTATCGACACTTTAGAAATGTAATAATTAGTTAATTATTTATAAAATTCTGATTTTTATTGTCAAATAGCTAATTATTAAAGATATTAGCTAATGATAATCAAGAATAAAAGAAAGTATCTAAAATGTGCTTTAGGATTATTAGTCTTAATAGGATTGTTGCCAAAAAATATAAATAAGAATCAACCAGAATGTTTACCTAATTAATTCAGATACATTCAAAAATTTAACTAAAACCACAGATATGAATATTGCATTAGAACAAGCCGAAAGATTAATTGACGTCGCAAAAAAAAAGGCTAAAAGTATTGATACAAAAATGTACATTGCCATTGTGGATGGCGGCGCAAATCTAGTAGCGTTTGCCCGTATGGACGATGCGTGGCTGGGTTCTGTAGATATAGCCATAAAAAAAGCCAGAACGGCCAGGTTTTTTGACATGAATTCGGGCGAAATAGGAAAGCTTGCACAGCCTGGGGGTTCACTTTTTGGTATTGAACATTCTAACGATGGACTTATTTCCTTTCCCGGTGGGATTCCTATCCGAAATAAAGAAGGCAAAATTATAGGTGCTATCGGAGTAAGCGGAAGTTCTGTAGAAAATGACCATGAAGTGGCAAAAGCCGGAGCTGAAGCCTTGTAAGCAATCTATTTAACAATCTTAAAACCATTTTAAATTTAATCAATTGCAGTTGAAGATTCGTTTTAAATTGAGTTTAATCAAGATCCTATAAAAGTTCATCTTAGAAATAAGCGTCAATAAATTGCTATATCTACCTAATTAAAATTCTTAAAAATAGGGGAATGCACTCTGAAAATTAAAATGGCAGTCGGGTATCTATAATTGCGACATCCGTAAATTTGATCAGATTTATGCTTCATTGAAACCGATTTTAATGGGATTTAAGTCGTTTTTAAATTCTGGTTTTGTCAGTTTAAAAAAAACCTGTTAACATAAAAAAACCTGTTTGAAAGTGATATTTTTAAATTCACTTTTAAACAGGTTTTACGTATTTCGCTGTGCGAAAATAAAAGACTACTGGTTTTTTAACCTCTGCGCTTCGCGTTCAACTGAGTTTTTTGCTTTGTCATAATTTTCAACGACTGCATCTTCGGCACTAGCGTATGCATCTTTCACCTTGTTACCCGCTTCACTGATTTTATTTTTGATTTTCGCCTTTTCTTCTGGGCTTGCAGTTTTATATACCCACCAGGCAGCAACACTTCCTGCTGCGATTCCTAATAATGTCAATAATCCAGTTTTGGTGTTCTTAGAGGCCATAATATGTTGTTTTTAAATGAATACCAAAGGTTATAATATTCTATTGAGGATTAAAGTGATTTAGTAAAAATTTAGTATTTCCACAAAATTTAAATGAGATAATACTGAACTTTAAAATATCTATATACTTTACTGTTTATTCGATTTTCTCTCAAAGTGAAGTTATTACCTCCTATTTTTGACTTTGCTCAGGAAAAAATAAGTGTGAAGATTATAATTCTATCTCCGCCACGCTGATTATGACAACAGTTTGGCATTAAATTGAAGATAGGACGTACAGCGGAAATATAGTATATTTTAGTCTATGGTTATTTGAACTAAAAGTAATTTTGATAATGCTGAATCTATCTTTTCCAAAGGGAGACCGTGCGATCAGAGCAATGCCAGAAACCGACAGGAATATTTGAAAAACGGCTTTATTTGATTAAGAAATGACGTGGTTATAAGATAAATCATTTAAAAACGTTGGACATATTAATATCCATCTACATCTAAAACTAATCAAAAAGAATTCTTTTGAATAAAAATTAATTTGCGTTAGGGATTGAAGTGGAAATCCTTTTTGTGAGGGACGAGCAAAAAGATTGCAGCGTAAAGCCCGACCCGTAGGGAAACGCCCAAAAACCGATAAAAATGGGCGGAAAACGGCTAGGAAGGGAGTAAAACAGATGGCTTTTGAGAAAAGACAACACGCTGT
>JBBPYO010000447.1:0-3223 GCA_038199845.1 Flavobacteriales bacterium | reverse complement strand
CTGAATACGATGTTTCCTGCATTATAAGACCCATTTTTTTTATTATGGAATCACCTATACCATACCCATTTTCATTCTTAAATTTTAGAACGGGGTCATAGCCCAGAAATGTTTCGGCTTCGGAAAGTTTTCCGCGGTCAAATAAATAACGCGTGATTGATCCTAAACGGGACGCTTGTTCTTGCGTGATACTTAGTGTATCCGTTGTTTTCTGGTCTTGCTCTTGCTTTACATTTCCATCACGAGGACAAATAGCAAGAAGACGCTCCATTTGTGCAAGTTGGCTGTTTTCTGAAACCGAAAACGCTCCCCACGGCCCCACAGAAACCAATAAAGTCAATATTATAAGTGTGATGGGTAAATAGCGTAACTGTTTTTTTCGGCTGAATAAAAGATAAATTGCCGCGCCAGTGATAAAACAGGCCAAAATTATGAGAAAATAGCGGTTTTCAGTAATACCGTAATCGCCCACGCGTCTAAAGATCGCGGTGTATAAAAGCGGGAGTAGCGGCAGTAACAGCCAGTAACAAAACGGACTGAAGCTCTTGATTAGCGTAGATTTATGGGTATGCCTTACGGGATGCAGAATAAACTGAATGATAAAAAGGAGCGCAGAAAGTGCCACGACAAGGTAACTTACTGAACCTTCGGGCAGCTCCCAGCGTATGATGATCTTGACCGCATAAGCATAAAGGATCAGGATATATAATGCCGCCAGTGGAATAAGGATAAACTTGACAAAAACACTTGTGGCCGTATTAAAGTTGATTTTTAGATCAAACTGTATGTTTTTTGGAAAATCAGAAAGATAGACCCACGTATTGACAATGCCCAGACAGAATACGAAGAGCTGCGCGTATCGTACGCCATTGAAATTAATGTTAAACAAGAATTCCATTGCCAACATTGCGAGCACCAAGCCCAGATAGAGCACACCAGAAAATAGAATACTCCTGCCCAGTGCGATAATGATATTCTTAAGATAGTTAAAATATGCACCGTCGTGCCACGTCATTATAAATGGTGCACATAAAATTGCGAGATGACCGGCAAATAGGTATAAACTATAGCGTATATACGGTACTTCATTGCCATAATCCTGATTGTATGGTGGGAGGCTGACGTATAACAAAACCAAAAGAACAAGCGTGAGCAACTTTACCCACCACATTTTTTTCGGTTTTTTGAATTGTTCTGTAAAAAACTGGGCGCTGATCAACCAGCTAACTCCTAAAATTAGGGTAAGCAACATGTTCAAATACTCTTCGAATAACCTGTTATCATCTGCATTTAAAATGGTCATGACAAAAAAGGAACCCGTAATTGCCCAAATAAGCGTGAGCGGAAAGCGTTTAAAAGATGATATGGCTTTTGCCGTAAATTCTGAGAATGAGGGGAATTTCATGTTGAGGTGTTATATATTTTAGAGCTTTGATTAATTTTTCAGCGTTTTCCTAAACATTACTCAGGGGGCTTCGGTACAAATTTCTTTCCGCTGAAGCTTCAAGAAATTCACTCAGCCACCTTACCGTAAGGCTTAATTATCAATTTATCATATATCCTGAGTACCTTTCCGTCCTGCATCAAAATATCACTTTGATTCAGCTACCATACCATAAGCTTCGTCAAGATAAACATCCAGTTCTTTGGGATAACCATCATCCCCAAGCTCGCCGTGAGTGTGTCCCAGCCGGACAACAATGAGGTTGTCTTTTGGAATGACCATCACATACTGACCGAGATGGCCACGCATCATAAATAAGTCTTTTCCTTTATATTTTTTAAGCCAGAAACCATAACCATAAGGTTCATCTTTAAATCTAGGTTTTATGGATCTTGCCACAAAAGCAGAATCCAGCAATTGTTTTCCGTTCCATTTCCCGTAATCTTTGTACAGTTTTCCGAAGCGGGCAAAATCACGGGCATTTGATGCAATGCAACAATAGGCTTTCACTAACTGATGTTCTTCACTATCTACTTGCCAAAGTGCGTCAACTTCTGATCCCAGCGGTTTCCAGAAAGATTCTGAAAGGTAATCCGCCATTTTTTTTCCGGTTGCTTTCTCGATGACCATTGCAAGCAGTTCAGTATTGCCGCTTAGGTATTCAAAGCCTTGCCCCGGCTCACTCCACATTCCACGTTCACGCATCACCGAAGCGAGATCATCGTCAAAATAAGCGCGCGTGGTCACTGAAAACGGACTATAATAGGACTCGTCCCAATCCAGGCCGGAAGCCATTGATGCAAGATCGCCTACGGTCATTCTGGCCGCTTTGCCCTGGCTGAATTCAGGAATAAAATCTCCCACTGGCTGCTCCAAGCTTTTAATATGACCCTGCATGATCGCTTTGCCCAGCATTCCTGAAACGTAGCTTTTTGCCATGGAAAAGGAATTGCTCTTTGACGTTTTATCAAAACCGTCATAGTACGCTTCAAATAGCAAACTATCATTTTTGATCACCACATAGGCAATGCTCCCAAATTTCTCGTGCACGCGCAAAAGCGTATCCCTAGGTTGTATCGTATTATACTTTTTGTGAAGTGGCCAAGGTTGCGGGCTGCCACTGGCAATAGTCAAATTATCAAACTTTTTATAATCTTCAAGATAAGCGGTAGTATGCCCCGTGAAATAAATAGTGCGTACTGCTTTTAACAGATAATCGTAATTAAAAATATAGAGAAAAAGCACCAGTAGCGCAATAAAACCAAGGATACTTATGAGAAGACGTCTTATTATTTTCATCGTTTAAATATAGATAAAATGGTTTTTATGGTCATTTTTAATGCTTTTTAACCGGTTTTTAATCAAAAAAGGGATGTTTGCTTAACTGGGCTTTCATGTTCAAGTAGCCATTTTTTACGCCAGATACCTCCGGCATATCCGGTAAGTGAATGATCGCTGCCTATTACACGATGACAGGGAATTATAATACTTATGGGATTTTTTCCATTTGCAGATGCCGCCGCCCGAATCACCTTGGGATCTCCCAATCGGCGAGCGATATCCATATAACTACAGGTTTTTCCAAAGGGAATTGCAGCCAATTGTCGCCATACTTTCTGCTGAAAAACGGTACCATGGGGGTTCAATTTTAGGTCAAATTGGGTGATTTTCCCTTCAAAATACTGTTTTAGCTGAAACATCGCCTGCTCTAGTTCGCGAGGAATTGCGTTATCTTCAGTTTCAATGAAATCCTCGTCTTTAAAAAGAACTGCTGCAAGT
>JBBPYO010000446.1:0-3475 GCA_038199845.1 Flavobacteriales bacterium | reverse complement strand
TATTCTATTACATTGTCCGCAACCGGAATACGTCTCAACAAATGCTGATACTCTTCTATTTCATTTGCATTAAAAAGGGGCTGCAACGTCACTTTGTGATCTGCTGTCGTTGCTTTAACGATCGCCACTTCTTCCGCATGTGAAGGGTATTCCAAATTAATAGCAAACATGAAGCGGTCCAACTGCGCTTCGGGCAAAGGATACGTTCCCTCCTGCTCTATTGGGTTTTGTGTGGCAAGAACGAAATAAGGTTTGGAAAGTTCATAATGTGTTCCTGCAATTGTAACCGCTTTTTCCTGCATTGCCTCCAGTAAGGCGGCCTGGGTTTTTGGCGGGGTTCGGTTGATCTCATCGGCGAGGATGATGTTTGCAAAAATGGGACCTTTCAGAAATTTAAAATTCCGATTTTCGTCTAGTATTTCCGAACCTAGAATGTCGCTGGGCATAAGGTCTGGAGTAAATTGAATGCGCTTAAAATCGAGCCCAAGCACCGTCGCAATAGTATTTACCATTAAGGTTTTTGCCAAACCGGGAACGCCTATAAGCAACGCGTGACCTCCTGAAAAAATGGAAATTATGACTTCATCGATCACTTTTTCCTGCCCTACGATTACTTTCCCTATCTCTTTTTTTAATTCTTTATAGCGGCCTACCAGACCGTCTATTGCAGCAACATCAGACATGGAATTAGTTTTTTAGCCAGTTACGCTCATAAGTACAACCACGATATTCGCCGTTTACTTTTACATACGTTTCGGCTATTTTTTCTTTTTGCCATTTTTGAATGGCTTTAATCTGTTTTGCCTGCAGGGCAAGATCTTTGATCTTTACGTAATCTTTTGCAAATTCTGCTTTATGTTCTTTAACCTTTTTTGAAACCGTGTAAATCTCGTAGCGGGTACGACCGGTTCGTGTAGGATTATTAAAGACAAGGGAAATATCGCCAACGTCTAAATTCTGAACACGTGGGTAAATATCTGGTGGAAGGTTTTTTAATTCGAACATGCGGTCCTGCGTCACGGGATTGATCAGAATCCCACCGTCACTGGCAGTTTCTTTTTCATCTGAAAATTCTTTAGCTGCTTCAATGAACGTCAATTCCCCATCTTCAATGCGCTTTTTGATCTTCGTAATTAGATCTTTTGCATCTGCTTCAGAAGTCGGCGTTACCTTAGGAATCCGCAGAATGTGCCTTAAATCAACTTTTTGTCCTTTTATTTTTTCCACTTTAATAATATGGTAACCAAATTCGGTCTCAAAGGGCTCACTTACTTCGCCTTCCTGCAAACTGAACGCGACATCCCTAAATTCTTTTACAAATTGAGATTTCCGGTCTACATCTGTATAGAGTCCACCATCACCACGGGAAGCCTCATCTTCTGACCACAAAACTGCCTTTGTGGCAAAACTGCTTCCGTTTTCTACGATGTCTTTCCGGTAGCCGTTGAGATCGTCTATGACTTTCTGTTTTTCTTCTTCGGGCACTTCTGGCTCTATTTGGATTTTTGCAATCTCAACTTCTTCACCAAAAAATGGCAGATCTTCTTCGTCAAAATTGTTATAGAACGTTCTAATTTCTTCTGGTGTAACTTCTACGTTTTCCACAATACGCTCTTGCATTGCGCGGGCGAGCTCCTGATCTCTATTAATCTCGTAAAGCTCTTCTTCAAGGTCCGAGATGGATTCTTTCTTGTAGAATTTAAGCAAACGCTCTTCATCACCGCCAAACTGTCTCAAGAAGCTAGAGATCTGCTGCTGCCCATAAGAGCGCACTTGCGGTTCAGAAAAAGGAACACTATCTATTACCGCCTGGTGCGTATAGAGTTCGTTTTCCATCAGGCGGTCCAGTAATTTGCAACTTGTGGTTTCAGAATCATCCACATCCTGTTCCTGCAATCCTGCCCTGGCTTTAGAAATATCGCTATCTAGAATGACATACTCCCCCACTACAGCGGCAACGCCATCTACTTTAAAACCTGGCTGCACGATGCTGGCGGTATCTTTCACCGCGCTGGCAACATCCTCTGTATTGATTGTTTCTTGTGCAGTAGCGCCCATTCCCACAAGGGAAAGACCCAGCACAAACATGTTTTTAGTTATAGATTTCAAATTGTTTGTTTTTGATCGCATCTTTTGTAATATCCTTTTCCAGTTCTTTAATCAACTCCAGTTTTCTCCTGTTCAAAATAATCTGTTTTACCGTAGGCATAACATATTCAAGAGGCGCTTCATCATTACGCATGAGGTGCTCTTTGATCGAAATCAAATATACCCCTAATGAATCACGCAGTTCAAGAAAATCGGTTTTTTTTAGGTATTTCGCCTCATTTTCAGACGTTATCGGTCCAATTTCCGCAATTACCATATTCTTATCCACCCAGATCGAACCGTTTAAGGATTGTGCCTTAAACTGCACAGCTATTGAATCGAGGTATTTTTTATCTATGGAATCATAACGTATAAAACGTTTCTTGATATCCCGCGCATCATAATCGCCTTCTCCCATATGTATGTACCGTAATTTCAAAAGCTCATCGTTCAACTTAAAATTAGTCGGATTTTGCTCATAAAATTGTCGTGCCTCCGTATCGCTTATTGTCGTATCCAAGGTCTTTGAAACCAAGGCATCTTTGTAAGCTTGCGCGTAAAGATCAAGCTTATATTGATTTACCAAATTATCAAGACGTTCCTGTTCAGACAGGGAAATATTGCGTCGCGCACCGCCCATGAGCAACTGCTGCGTCGCCCACCGGTCTATAAACCTGTTTACGATCACCACACTATCTTCCACAGACATTTCTGGGGTCAATAGTGCCGCCACATCATCCTTATACAAATAAGAATCATCCACCCGAGCCACAGGTGAGCCCGTTGTTTTTTTTGTAAAAAGTTCACATGATTTAAATATCACGGAACAGATCAGCAAAATAAAGACCGTTTTTTTCATTTAATGTGACAATTCTTTTTTAACACTTTCAAACACCTTTTCATTCACTTTTACGGTATGCTTTTTTCTCAGTTCTTCCATCCATTGATTTTCCAGAAACTGCTGATAATCGCCCATAACTTCGCCCCGTATATCATCCAAATTCACTTTTTCTGAAGGAACAGTTTTTTTAAAATCTACGACCGCAAATTCGTTTGTTCCTTTATAAACTTCTGAAACACCGGCCTCTACCGTATAACCTTCCGGAAGCAAGGCGTCATCTTCACCTACCAGTGCGTTTGTAAAAAATATATGCACTTTGCCATCAGAATTTAAATCTTTTTTTATCTCTTGATTGGAGCGACCTTTTTTCAATAGTTTTCTTGCTTTTTTGGCGGAAGTCAAATCTGCACTGTTAACAACCAGCACATCGTATTTTTCAGGACGTTCGTAAGCCTCACTGTGTTTTGCAAAGTAATCCGCCAGTCCCACCGAATCCTCTTTGGCGGGATTCCAGATTTTATCTTCCATAATGGCAAAAAGGAGAAT
>JBBPYO010000445.1:0-21526 GCA_038199845.1 Flavobacteriales bacterium | reverse complement strand
TTTGCCATTATGACCGGTGGCGTTTTTGAATACACCTACACAATTAGTAGCGATGACGATTGCGCAGATACCACCGCAGTTATAACGCTCACTCTTGGCGCTTTCGCCGGCAACGACAACAATAATGCCGTTGTGTGTGCCGATACTGACCGTGTAAATCTATTTCAGTTTTCTGGAAGTAGCCCCAGCCCAACCATAGATGGCACTTGGAGTTCGATGACTTTACCGGATAACGTACTGAGCGGTGCCAATAACAGGTTTTTTGAGGTTTCTGAAGTAATGCCCGGCAGATACGATTTTATGTACACCGTTCCGGCTTACGGCGATTGCCCGGCGAGCGCAAGTACGGTGGTGCTTGAAGTGGCCAGAACGCCAGAATCTGGAACATTTGTACAACCTATTTTCTGTGAAAGCGATGACCTTTCCAACTTTACAAATTATAACCTTCGCGACGTACTTATAGGTGAAGATCCTGGCGGAATCTGGTCTGAAACTTCCATTACCAATGAAATTTCAAATCCCGGTGATTCCCGCATCAACTTACAACGTATTCGCAATACGCTGGGTGCGGGAACTTACGCATTTACCTACACCGTAAATCCGGTAAATCCTACTTGTTCGCCCAGCGCAACCACGGTGACCGTTCTCATTGAAGATGTTCTTGACTTTTCTGGCACCACATTCTCACTTACCCTTCCAGATGAACAAGAAGATTCGGTTTGCCTCGATGCGCTTCCTATTATGGTTAGCGGAACATTAAATGTGGATCCCACAGAAGTTCCCGATGGAAAATATCAGATTACTTATGTTGTGAGCGGCGGTGACAATAATGGAACGGAAAATTTAATTGTCAATTTTGTGCAAGGAATAGCCGATTTTGACCTTAATACGGAGTTTTTTACCGCTGCTGCGGAAGTTAGTGTGGAAGTCACAAAAATTGTGGATCCCAATACACAGACCAATTGCCAAATTCCATTAAATGGTGTAAGCGATACGTTTACGATCAATCCGCTCCCAGATGTTACAGACACGGCAATAATCGTTTCCGAACCTGTTTGTTTTGGTGAAAATCTTAATGTTTCCCTAGCAGATATCAACGATCCCACGGTAGAACTTGAAGATGGAACGTATAGCATAAACTACGAACTAACACTACAAAACGCAGTCCAAACCGGAATCGATTCGATAACGGTAACCGGTGGTAATGCATTATTTACGATTTCCTCAAACCTTATAGAAACAGCTGGCGAGGCCACATTAACTATTAACCGAATTACCGCTGGTAATGGCTGTACGGTTCAGATCGATCTTTCAGATACGTTTATTGTTTCTCCCAGACCAGATGCTGCCGGTTTAAGGGTGAGCGTCACTGCTACTTGCGAAGCGGAACCGGTGCTCGTTAACTTGACCAGCGGCGAAAATACCGCTATTGCGGACGGAAACTATTCCATAAGCTATTCACTTTCCGGAGCCAGCAACGCCGAAGGCAGAACTATCGAATCCCTTGTATTTACCGATGGCGGGGCAACATTTAACCTTCCGCAAGAATTACTCAAGACCGGGACATCCAGCATTAGCATTACCGGATTGCAAAACGCAAATACTGGATGTATCGCTACAAATCTTGATGATCCTTCGGCGACATTCAGTATAGCGCCAATTCCTGATCTTTCGGCGAGCAGTTTAACCGTTGTTTCGGTTTGTGAGTCACAGTTGGTTAGTCTTAACATTGAAGATAACAATACCGCTATTCCCGATGGAACGTACAGTTTAGAATACAGTCTCACCTTTGAAGGAGAAAGCAATAAGTATAACGCTACAACAACTTTTACTGAAGGAAATGGAACGCTTGACTTTCCTGCGGAAGCGGTCAGCAATCCCGGCAGTTACACCTTTAGGCTTGATTCTTTTCAAAATACCGCACAATCCTGTCCGGCAAATGGATTGCCCAGGGAAACCTCATTTGAGATCTTTGAAAAACCAGATCTCAGCGACGCCACGCTTGCTGTTGCTTCAGTTTGCTTTGGCGATCCCGTTGTTGCAAACCTTAGCGGCGCCGATCTTCAAGACGGTGATTTCCTTCTAAAGTATTCTATAAGTGGAAGCACAACTGATGAAGAACAAGAAGTGAACGCAACCTTTACCGCTGGCGGAACGTCGTTTGATATTCCGGAAGAATTTCTTCAGAACAGCGGAGAATACCTGTTGAATATTCTAAATATTTCCAAAGAAAATGACAGCGTTAAGTGCAGCTCGGAAACAGTGCTCGCTGCCAATTTCTCCATAAACGCCCAACCTGTTCTAGACGATGTTTCTCTGAGTTTAGAAACTCCACTTTGTTTGGAAGACTCTGCTACGGTACTTATCACAAGTGCAAACGAAAATCTTGTGGATGGAAATTACACATTCACCTACGCTCTTTCCGGCGCAAATACTGCAGGTGATCAGGTTCAAGAGCTCAATATCGCTGCTGGCAAAGGATCATTTATCATTCCCGCAACCTTGCTTGTTAACGCCGGTAGCACGCAGCTCACGGTAAACCGCGTAATCAATAGCGCTACCACCTGTTTTACGGATCCTGAAAACCTATCTTTTAACTTCAGCATTGCGCTCCCACCAGATCTAAATGGTGCCGCGGTTGCGATCGCCGATTTTTGTGCCGCAAGCGGAAGCCAAAGCCTCGGCATAAACGCGCCCAATCTATCCAATGGAGTTTACAATTTCACGTACACGCTTACCGGAGCGAATAACGCAACGCAAACAGTAACCGGAATCGAATTCATAAATGGAAACGCAACTTTTGAACTTCCCGAATCACTTCTTGGCAATACCGGCGAAACCACGGTAACAATTACCGCGGTAACTTCGGCAACCTGTCGTACCGAAAATTTATCCATTTCTACCAGTTTTGAGATTTACGACATTCCGCAGCTTGAAGAAGAAAACTTGGCTGTTTCTTCGGTTTGCCTAGGTGAAAACACCTTGTTTACCATAAATGGAAGCGATCTGGAAGATGGGAATTATGACTTAATATATTCTCTAAGCGGTGCAAATACCTTAACCGCGCAAACGGTCACGATCACTATCAACAATGGCTCAGCAGATTTTATGATCGCAGCGCAAGATATAGATCAAGCAGGTACAACGATTTTTACAGTAGAATCGTTACAAAATAATGATACCACTTGTAAAAGCACTTCCGCGGTAGCGACAAGTTTTGAAATCTATCCAATTCCCACTGTTGATGAGACGAATATCAGCGCGGTGGATATTTGTTTCGTCGAGGCCGGAATGTTGCTATTCAGTGGCGCCGGTATGCTGGCCGATGGAAATTACACCGTGACCTATTCTTTATCCGGTGCAAACAGCAGCGCTTCAACCACGCAAAACCTTACTATAAACAATTCCGAAGGTATTCTTGAAATTCCGTTAGAACAATTGTCCGTTACGGGAAATACAACGATTACCGTTACGCAACTTGTAAGTGAAGCTGGCTGTACTTCAGGACCACTCAATATAAGTGCAACTTTTGAAATTCTGCCCAGACCTGACGCCAACGGACTGACGATCGCAGTTTCGGAAATCTGTTTGAATTCTCCCGCAACTGTGCTTATTTCGAAAGCTACAAATCTTGCAGATGACGAGTACACGATTACGTATCAGTTGGATGGAGCAAATACGCAAACGCAAACCGAAGATCTAGTTTTTGAGTCGGGCGCGGCGCGTTTTACGATTGCCTCTGCCCTACTTTCCAATGCCGGAACCACGAATATTCGCATAAATCAATTACAGGATTTTATAAGTCAGTGCAGCGCTATAAATCTAAGTGACGCCAGCACTAATTTGATCATAGACGATCCAGAACCACCAAGTCTTATGGGCAACGATAACGCGTTTTGTGTAAATGATAATCCGACCGTGGCAGATTTATTGAACCGATTATCACCATCAGAAGGAATTACATTCTATAGTTCAGCAACGGAAAATGATACGCTCGCTCCTTCAACTCCGCTTGTTAACGGCGCCATGTATTACGCCAGCCAGATGAACGCCCTGGGTTGTGAGGGAACTGTCCGACTTGCCATTACCGTAGACCTCACCGGTTGTGATGCGATCTTCATTCCGGAAGGGTTTTCGCCCAATGGTGATGGCGTGAACGACCGTTTTGTAATAGAAAATATTGATGTTGTCTATCCAGATTATTCCATAGAGATCTTTAACCGAAATGGCAATGCAGTTTACAAGGGCCACGCACAAAACGGTGCCTGGGACGGGACGGCCAACCAGCATCAACTGGGAAACAAGATCCTGCCGAACGGCGTCTACTTTTACATTATTAATTACAACGATGGGGAAACTGCACCGGTGCAGGGCAATCTCTATTTAAACCGATAAAAGGATAGTTACGATGAGAAAACTAATAAATCGAATTTCGTTTTTCGCTGCAACCGTCCTGATCTGCCAGTTTTCCTGGGGACAGCAAGATCCACAGCTTACGCAATATATGTACAACATGAGTTTGGTGAATCCCGCTTATTCCACCGCAAATGAAGGCGTGATGAATTTGGGAGCGCTTTATCGCGCGCAATGGGTGGGAATAGATGGCGCGCCCACGACCGCAACGCTTTTTGCCCATTTGCCTGTCAACGACCGCATAGAACTTGGCGTAAACCTGATTCATGATGAAATAGGCGATGTGGTAAAAGAAACCAACCTGAATGCGGATTTTGCCTATAAACTGCAACTGTCACCCGGCAGCAATCTCGCTTTCGGACTAAAAGCGGGAGCGACTTTTTTTAATACTGATTTTACCAGTTTAGCGTTGGGAAGCGGCAACGCCTCCACAGACCTTGCCTTTGACCGAAATATCAGCCAGACCTATCCCACTCTGGGCGTGGGACTGTTTTATTTCAGCGACCATTATTATCTGGGCGCTTCTGCTCCTAACCTTCTCAATGCGGAACATATTGAAGAACGTGAGGGAATCCGTGGTTTTGGCGAAGAGACCGTTCATTATTTTCTTACCGGTGGTTATGTTTTCAACATCAATCCTGTCCTTAAATTAAAACCTTCCTTTATGGCACGTGCCGTGGAAGGCGCGCCGATAAGTCTCGACCTTAATGCCAATGTACTTTTATATAACAAACTGGAAGCAGGAGTGGGTTACCGCTTTGGCGACGCGATCACCGGGCTCGTAAATTTTGAGGTGGCTAAAGGTCTGCGCATAGGTTATGCTTATGATTACACGACGTCAAATCTAGGTAAATACAATGATGGCAGTCATGAGATCATGTTGCTCTTTGACCTTGACTTTTTAGGATTTGCACCGCGCTACGCGAAATCACCGCGTTTCTTTTAACCCAAAAAAGTACTAAAAACTACCGATTTCCATCGAAAAACGCCAATTATGACTCAAAAATATATACTCCTATTTGTTCTGTGTTTTACAATTCAAATGAGTTGGGGACAAAAAGCATTGGTAAAAGAAGCCAATAAAGCATTTGAATCCAATGATTTCTATACCGCTATCGACCAATATAAAAAAATCGAAAATCCAGATAAACAAGTGCAGCTTAATTTAGCCGATAGTTATTATAATCTGGGAAAAATGAGCGAAGCGGTTTCCATTTTTGAAGATCTTTATACCGCTAACACGGAACTAAACCGTGAAGCATTATTGCGCTATGCCGATGCTGAAAAAGCCACTGGAAACTACGATCAAGCCAATACCATTCTTTCAAAATATTCCGGAAAACAGGTCAATATTCAACAAAAACTGACTGAAAATGCCGAAAATCTTCCGCTTTTATTTGCTTTGCAGATAATTGATGAAGATTCGGAATATTCAGATTTCGGACCTTCACTTTTAAATAATCAACTCGTTTTTTCTTCCGATAGAAATACGGACAGCCCCATTTATGCGCGTACTCAACAACCGTTTTTAGATCTATATACCGCAACGGTCAATGGAACTATTTTGACAAATGTCACCTTATTTTCAGAAGCGATAAACACGCCACTTCATGAAGGAAACGCTGCATTTACAAAAGATGGAAAAACCATGTATTTTACGCGTACAAATAAGGATTATAAGCGAATAAATGGAGTTAAAATCGCCGTTTTACAGCTGTTTAAGGCAGATTTTGTGAATGGAAAATGGCAAAATATAGAGAAACTTGCAGTGAATGATAACTCCTATTCCATGGCGCATCTTGCGCTTTCCGCCGATGATAAAACTTTATATTTTACCAGCGATATGCCGGGAGGTTTTGGGGAAGGAGACATTTATAAAATGGAGATTTTAGGTGATAATTCCTATGGAAATCCGATAAATCTAGGGACAACGGTGAATTCTGAAATGCAGGAAGCGTTTCCATTTGTTTCCGAAGAAGGGAATCTTTATTTCGCTTCAGACCGTTTTATGGGACTTGGTGGCCTTGATTTATACCGGAGCGATAGAAGCGATGGCGCTTTCGCGGAAGCGTACAATCTTGGGGAAACCATAAACAGTAGCCGTGACGATTTTTCCCTGCTTATCGATGCGCAGCAAGAAACCGGATTCCTCTCCTCAAACCGTAGCGGCATTGATAAGATCTACAGTTTTACGGCCGTGGATAACCGAAAGCGCGCACTTACGGGAACGGTGACCCATGCGGAAACCGGAAAGCCGTTAGCTAAGGTCGATGTTACGTTATATACGGAAGAAAGCAGGATCAGCGCACTAAAAACGGATGCAAATGGAATATATAATTTCAATCTCAAACCGAATTCGAGCTATCGCGTGGAAGCCCGTTTGCTCGACTTTCAAACAGCAAATCGCACAATATTAGTGGATCGAAAAACCAATCAACAACTCGCAATTGATCTCCAGTTGCAACCCGTCGAAAATATACTCGCCGAACGTAATCTGGACAACATTTATTTTGATTTTGACAAGTCCGTTATTACTCCGAAAGCAAGCAAAACCTTGGATAAATTAGCCGATTTTATGCAAGAAAAACCTAGTATTACTATAGTGATCGCATCACATACAGACGCGGTGGGATCTCAGAATTACAATAAAATACTTTCAGAAAAACGGGCAAAAGCAACTAAAGAGTATTTGGTATCGCTGGGCGTAGCGGCAGATCGCATTGGTACGCAAGCTTGTGGTGAGAAACATTTATTGATCGAAAATACTTCAAAATCCGGGCACGAGGCCAGGGAAGAAAAAAATAGGCGTAGCGAATTTAAAATCGTTAAAAGTTTAGGCAAAAAATGCTGGTTTTAGCTATCCACAAATTTGGAAAACCAAGTATAAAGTTCGCCTTTTGTAATGCTCGCGCCCTGTTTTACAAGTGCAAAAATATCGCCATTCCGATCTTCTTTTAAGATCTTGCTCGAGGTAAATAAATTGACTTCGTCTGCCATTAGATTGGTCTGCAGCCACGCGTAACCTTCAGCAGTGGTAATATCAACCATTTCATTATCGATCTTAATGGAAATGAGGTTTATGGTCGTTCCATCCACTTGAAAAAGAAACATGTGCTGCGGGGAAAAATGCTCCAGATATTCCACTTTATCGAGAACGCCCTCCCAGATCAGGTCGCTAAAAACGTCAAGTTCCTGTTCAGCAACTTCGGGCTTGTCGCTTTTGAGTGCTGCCCATTCTGCTGCGGTAATTGTCTGTACAGCAAGAAAATTGATGAATTCAGGTTTTAATTCCTCCAGCTGTTCTTTGGTAAGTCTTTGATATTTCATTTCGAATAAAGGTTTTCAAAATTTAGGTAGAAATGCAATTTTTAAGAGAGAAAAAGCTATGATAAATTATGGGTTTGTAAAACAGCCATTCACTCTTTTTGACTTGTTCAACTATCCTTTAAATAAGGAAGTAGCTTTATTTATTTACTTCGTCAAAGAATGAAAAAGCATTGCCAGGATCATCCATTTAATTTATTATAACTCTTATCAATCTTTAAAAAACATTGATTTATGTTCAAAAAAAAAGCTTCCGCAATGCGGAAGCCTTTATTTTATCTCAATATAGATTAAGAATCTGCTACAACTTCAAAGGTAAAATCCTCGATCACCTCACGGTGAAAACGCAAGGAAGCTTCATATTGTCCTAAGCGCTTAATCGCGCCACCAGCAATTGTTATGAATTTTTTATCTATTTCTACGCCTTCTTTACCAAGTGCATTAGCAAGATCTGCGGTTGTAATAGAGCCAAATAGTCTATCTGCTTCTCCAGATTTTGCTCCTATTTTGATCTCTAAGCCACTAAGTTTATTAG
The DNA here is from genome assembly GCA_038199845.1 of Flavobacteriales bacterium. Classification (GTDB taxonomy): domain Bacteria; phylum Bacteroidota; class Bacteroidia; order Flavobacteriales; family Flavobacteriaceae; genus Leeuwenhoekiella. The sequence continues at coordinate 13,254 of JBBPYO010000445.1, read as the reverse complement.
CTTGTTTGCGGGACTCTTCTATCACTTTCTTGTCTTTGTACGCACGTTGCTTTAAAGTCTCATCGCGCACTTTTTTTGCAGAAGGTGTGGCCAGGACGGCATGCCCTCCGGGAATGAGGAGATTTCTTCCGTAACCGTTTTTTACGGTTACCAGATCATCCATAAAACCCAGTTTTTCTACGTCTTTTTTTAATATAACTTCCATACCTGTGTTTTTATTTTAATAAATCTGCTACGTAAGGCATAAGTGCAAGATGACGGGCGCGTTTTACGGCAACTCCAACTTTGCGCTGATACTTAAGAGACGTTCCTGTAAGACGGCGTGGCAATAATTTGCCCTGCTCGTTTACAAAGCCCAAGAGCCAGTCTGCATCTTTATAGTCTATATATTTAATACCAGATCGTTTGAAACGACAGTATTTCTTTGGTTTTGAGGTCTCAATCTTTAACGGGGTCAAATAACGGATTTCTCCATCTTTTTTTGCCTTCGCTTGTTGCTCAATAGATGTTGCCATAATTATGCTTTTTCTTTGTTTCTTTTTCTACGTTTTTCAGCCCATGCTATTGCGAATTTATCCAATCTCACAGTAAGGAACCTCATCACACGCTCATCACGTCTAAATTCTAGATCAAGATTTGCAATTGCCTCTCCATCTACTTGATACTCAAAAAGGTGGTAAAAACCACTTTTTTTGTTTTGGATTGCGTAAGCTAGTTTTTTTAGCCCCCAATCTTCTTTGGATATCATCTTGGCACCTTTAGAAACAAGAAGGTCTTCAAATTTCTTTACTGTTTCCTTTACCTGGTCATCAGATAAAACGGGATTCAAGATGAAAACAGTTTCGTAATTGTTCATATTTTGTTATTAGTTTAAAAAATGAGTGCAAAAATAATACAAATTCACTAATTTAACAAACCTTATTGATGTAAATTAAGTCCATGCTATTATATTTTGACTAATATTATAGTTATTTTTTATTCATAAAATTAAAAAAACCGACGAAATGCACTTTCAGGTTGTTTAATAACTTAATTCTATTTAGATTTACCTAAATCTTAACCTAATTAACTAAATTTTGGAAGAACTCATTCTTGACTGCGCCGTGGTTGACGACTCAGCACTGCAGCGCTTAGCAATTGTAAAGCTAATTAAAGATCATCCCAGCCTTCGTCTTGTAGCACAGTATAATAACGCAATAGAAACTAAAAACGGTCTTTTAGAAACTAAAGTGGACCTTATTTTTCTTGATATTGAAATGCCGATACTTACTGGATTTGATCTTCTTGACGACCTTGTGCATAAACCGCAAATTGTATTTGTAACCGGCAAGACAAAATATGCTTACAAGGCATTTAACTATAACGCTATAGACTATTTAAGAAAGCCACTTACTAAAGATCGGTTTATGAATGCTGTGCATAAAGCGCTGAGCATGCATAAACTTAAAATTGAAGGTAATGTGCAGGAGGATGACTATATATTCGTTAAAAGCAATCTTAAAAAAAAGAAAGTGTTTCTTAACGAACTTAAGTTCATCGAAGCTCTTGGGGACTACGTTAAGCTTATCACCTACAATGAACCCATTATAGTACTCTCTACAATGAAAGCCTTTGATGAACAATTACCTTCAGACCGGTTTATGCGCATTCATAAATCCTATATCATTAATATAGATAAGGTAGAAAAATACAATAGTCGAAATATTGAGATAGAAGGCGATAAAATACCTTTGAGCAGGCATAAAAAAGCCAAATTAATGGAAGTACTTTCCGCTTAAAATTAGTTTTTCCCCAAATCTATTAACGCACCCATACTCAAAAATCCCTTTGTAATTTTTACAAAGGGATTTTCAGTTTTAGTAATTTATCTAAATCTTTGACAATTGCAAAAATTTGATGTTGCCAACTATCATATGTGTAATTTTACTACAGGCCTTTATTTAAAAAGCGGGTATATTCTAATCATCCAAGAAATTGCGCTTTAATCAATTAATTTCATTACTCTTTCAGTAGGACAAAACCACATCTTGATTTTGCCTAACTCTTAATTTCCATTTTGAGGAACACGACAAAAACGGGCTAGAACCAAGTGTAGATTCAATATGATAAATGCGGATCTATACTTAATTAATACTTTCCATGGTGAGAACAAATATTTTTGACATATGTAGTGCTCAATAAATCATATTCTTACGGATTAAGAAAATGGCATTCTGGAAGTTTAATTAAACGTGGGTTCAAGTAAACCTGGGATAATTCACAACGGATTATACTTTTGTGTGGATTAATTACGTGGAAGGGGATCAGCTATTCTGTTCTAATAGTAAAATAATACGACCGTAAAAATACCCAAAACCCTTTCTTGACAGAATTTTGACCTTTCCACCCTTCAAATCCTTCCCCAGAAAATTTTCACTAGACCAATGGTCGAGATCTATTTATTGAGTTAAGAACAAAGTTCTGATTTTTTTCCTATATTGTGTAACCACCCCAAATCAGTATTATTATGAATATTTCAACCATCCTATGGATAGGATTAGGCATTTTCTTTATTGTTTTAATAATTAAAGAAAATCGGGAAGTTGCTTCTTTTAAAAAGGAACTAGAAGAAGATAGTTCCCAAAAAAATGGCTCAAAAAAGTAGAGAACCACAGGTTAAGCCTGTCTGAACCCCCGGGATTTTATGTCCACATAGGTGCATGCAGGGTAGCCGTATGGGTTTGCGGATTCTTTTTGGTTCTTCTTTTGGTTCGGATTGATAAATTTGGTTTTAGACAGATAATCCAACATTCAGCAAGAATATGCCTTATCGGCTTATTAATTACCTTGGTCTTTGCGCTGTTGGGATCAATTCTATTTTTCGCCAATGATTGTATACTAATCCCAATGACAGAATTCCTAAATTGACCCTTTAACAAATATCTCAAAATGTTTAATTATAGTTATCGGGAAATAAACTTTGAGCGGGTTTCCAGTAAATTTACTGAAAGTAAAAGCATAATGCTTTTTATGGAAAACGATCAGAAAAAACCTCCTTTGAGCCTAGTAAAAGTTCAAGAAAACCTGGGAATAAGTAAACTAAATCTTTTCTTGACACTATTTTCTTCAAAGTTCATTTATAAGCTGGAAAATTAAACCTTCAAACGGTCCAGTTTAAAGGGAGGAGGTCAAGGTTGGAACGGACTGATTAATTTCTGGACGTTTGCTTTATTACTTGTTACAACTGGAATAGCATTAATCTTCCAAAAATAAATGTTACAACAACATACAAAAACATTGCTTAAAACTGTGTCGAATCGAAATTTCGCGCTTGCTTTGTGCGATAAGGTAACGGCCATACCTGTTAGTGGAATAATTTTCGACAAAAATCCCAGGATATTTCCTACATTGATTCTTTAAACGGAAACCATCCTTCATATCTTTCCGCTATGAAATAATAATCCACCGTTTTGGCTTTCCGCAAAATTAATAATTTTTGACATCAACTTAATTAGATAAACATCCAATACGTATGATTAAACACAATAAATATTTCCGTAAGAAACTAATAAAATTAAATACGAGAATATTTATACTATCAGCACTGATATTTCTTGCCTGTGATAATGATGAACAAGATTCAACCGGCAGTGTTCAAGGAATTGTTTCTTCTGAAGGTATTGTAGTTGATAGCGTTTCCATCCTACTAGAATCAACAAATCAAACTACTAGTGACTTTCAAGGTTGGTATAGCTTTGAAAATATTGAGGCCAAAACTTATCAGATAATGGTGTCGAAAGAAGGTTATGTCCCTCTTAATACAGATGTTACCATTTTAGGTGGTCAAACTCAAACAAAAAATTTTGATATTTTTAAAATTAGCGAACCTATAATTATTACGGGAGCAGTGTCAGATATTTTCCATTCAACTGCAATCGTTGATGGTACTATTAATTTTTTGGGAATTGGATATTCTGGAGAAATACAACATGGACATTGTTGGTCTACTACTCCAGAACCTACAATAAATGATTACAAAACGGAATTAGGAACAGTAAATTCAACAGGTGAATATAAAAGTGAGATTACCTCACTCGAAGCAAAAACTATTTATTATGTTAGATCCTATATACAAGTAGGAACTACTGTTTTTTATGGTAACCAAATAGAATTTGAAACGAAACCCAATCCCCCGGAAATTTATGGTTTTAACCCTAAGTTTGGACCTGTTGGAACAAAGGTCGAAATTATTGGAAATTATTTTTCCACAATTTCAGAAAATTCTGTGAAATTTGGTGATTTTTCGGCTGAAATAGAATCGGTCTCTGAAAACTTATTGATAGTTAAAGTCCCTTACGTAAATAAACCTCAAAAAGTAATGATTTCAGTAACAACGGAGGACATGATAACTGTCTCCGCAGATTCTTTTGATATATGGTTTCCCTGGACTAAGCTAACCAATCAAAAGTTAAAAACTTTAAATGCGGCATCCTTCGTAACGAATGGTATAGGATATGTTATTGGAGCACATAGCGCGAATATGCTCAAATATGATCCAGGAAATGATTTGTGGGAAGAAAATTTAATCTTACCTGAAAACTCAGGAGCACAGCCATTTGCTTTTACTTCTGGTTCAAAAGTATTTGTTTTGCTGACCAATGGGTTCTGGGAATATAATGCTAATTCTAACAATTGGATACGAAAACCTGATTTTCCTGGCTCATTGCCAAGTGATAGAAGGTATAATTTCAATTTTAGCATTGGAACAAATTTATATATAGGTAATTGTTATGGAACCTATGAATTCTGGTGCTATAATATTTTAGATAACACTTGGAGACGAAATGCTGATTTTATCAGAAAATTTGATTCTAGTAAACCCGTTTGGGGAAATTTTACATTTTCATTGAATGAAAAGGGCTATTTAGGTGTCAGCCAAACCGCATTTGCAGTTAATACATTTTGGGAGTATAATCCTTCACAAGATGTATGGAATCCAAGATCACCACTACCTTCAGATGCCTATACTTTGAATGCAAGTTTTGTTATTAACAATGAAGCTTATGTAGGATTAGGCAGGAACTTTGAATGGGGAGATGGATATGTTTCCAATACTTTATGAAAATACGATTCCACAAATGATAATTGGGATAAACTTCAAAATTCTCCTGTAAATATGTCTGTGTATGCTAGTTTTGGAATAGACAACAAAGCTTATATTCTACCCTTTCGTACAAGTTTTGATAAAGAAATAGACGAAGTTTGGGAATTTGATCTATCAAGAAACTAAGCAACTATCTAAACTAAGAATTCCTTATCTCCCCGATATGCTTAGCTCAGTCGATGTCTGTATTTTCTACATACAGAATCTTTATAAGTTTCTTCAGCCAAGGTTTCAAGCAATATCAGGTTCTGTATTAAATTTATCAATTACGCTATTGATTAAATCGTAAATAATCATGTATGAGGCGGTGATGAAATTTTTGAATAAATAATAGTAGGGGTATGAAGCCCATCGGTGCGAAAACGTACGATAAGAAATATTCTTTAACACTTCGTTTTATGCCTGTAGTGCTCCATCACAGTAATTTCACTTCGTCCTCAAAGGAATGGGGGTATGATTGCCCAATTGAAGCGTAGCTGTCTCCAAAGACTCTCTAGGAAACGAAATAAGAACGGGTGGGTAATGGCATTGTTTTGCGCAATTGTCTTATTTCAAAATATAGGACAAAACGCTCCTTTCAAACTGAATCTGAAAGTTTAAATAAAGGTGGGTTTAAATACCCAGAATCTCATATTAACATAAATTGCATCAAAGTTCATTTATATGCCGGAAAACTATACTTTCAAATGGCCCAGTTCCCACTGGAAGAGGTCCCATCAACGACTGAATTAAGCATCATTTCTAAGTAGTTTTGCACATTGTTTTAATTATTAAATTTCCAGTAGTCCACAATTATATCCTGTTCTATCCATCTTATTTTCAAGGAGTCCTCACTCATCTTTAAGATCTCTCCATTTTGAAAAAACTCGCTCCCCTTAATTTTAATTTTATTTCCTTCAATTTTGTATTCCGATGTTTCAAAGAAATCAACTAGATAAAATTCTTTTTTTGTTATCCTAAAGTCAGCATCTCCGCCCCTTTCCGAATCCCAGACTCCATATAATAAAGTAGTATCAATTTTCGCACCTTGAAGATCCGTCGGTTCTCCCAATGCGTGATCCGTTTTACAACCGAGTACAGTAGCAAGAGCCAATATTATGATTTTGGTATAGTTTTTCATAATGGTGTGAAATTTATAGATAAAAGTAAAGTTACCCTTCCCATATATACGATTACCAATTTAAATAATTTTGATTGTAACATTGGCTTATCAAAACAATATCTAAATAAAAGCTAATGTAAACGAATGACTGAAATCTTAAAATGAAGCCTTAGCGGTTGTCGTGAAATGTCTATTAATAGGTATTGGCAATGAACTCTATAAAGTCCAAATAATGGTGGGTTAAAGTGTACTAAATTTTTAGATAGATTTCTATTTATTTCGCCTTAGTTCTTTGTTGCCACAAGTGCTTATTCGCCCCAAATGTGGTAAACTGTCATTTTCTTTTTGTCCGAGCTTATTAATAAAAATCCATTTTCCTGCGTTGAACTATCCGTTCCAGGTTCAAAAATTATCCAGCCTGTTTTAAATCGGTAAAGTGTGAAATCAGTTTTTATTCTACGAGGGATTGAGTTTGATTTTAAATCCGCTCGTTGCTTTTCGGGCGTAAAATTTTTAAGAGGAAGATTGATTATCGGTTTGCCAAAATCCGTCATTTTTTCCAAATCCGCTGTGTAATATTTCGAGCTATCAATCAGTTCCCAATCATTATCCGACGCAAATTTTTCAACATCCGTAATATCAAATTTTGAGTTTTTGTTCGCAACCCAATTTATTATTAAAGTTCCGCCCCAAGGTCCTTGATCATTTTTTTTATACGTGATTTGGTCGGATTTGTAATTTATCCAAAATCCGGAAGGAGTAATTTTACTACACGATGTGACAGCAAATCCAATTATAAAAATCGCTACTTTAAATTTCAATCGTTTGTTTTTTTTCGTTTTTGTGGCAACGTAGGGATAAGAATAAAGTTAATCCTATATCCTTTATATGATTACCAATTTAAACAATTTGCATTTCAACGACGTTATAAAAAATCAAAAACTATATAAAAGTTCATTTAAAGGAAAGCCTAAATAAACTAAAAGTTTGTAGTCAATGATTTAAAGGCCATTCCCTGTATCATATACTATTTGCATGTTATTGATTATGCAAAGTTCAGATGGCCATACTAATTAAAGTGTATTCACTTTGACGTTTATTTAAACTATTATTAGATAATAAATGTAATCCATTAATCGCCCTAAAAGTAGATTTCAGCAACGTTGATCTGTCTGCCCATTCCGGCAGGAAGCGACCCGCTACAAAAACCGCCAGAAATCTATAAAAATGGTCGCAAAACGGACTTATTTGGGGAGAAACGTAGATAAATTGTTCAAAGACATGAGACTTAAATGGTCATTTAAACCTAAATTCAATCATATTCAATTAAAACGAATTTCGCGTTAGGGATTATAGTGGAAATCCTTTTTGGGAGGAACGATCAAAAAGATTGGAGCGGAAAGCCCGACCCGCAGGGAAACGCCCAAAAAACGATTAAAATGATTGAAAACAGTTAGGAAGTCAATAATACTTCATTGATAATCGGAAAGCGTAATATTTTTAAATGACACTTAGCGGATATTTAAAAATAAATAAATCACTAGACGTGGCCCAGCAACGCTGCGCAAGGCTAACCCAGCTTCGCAACATTAAACCTCTCTAATAATTATCCACATTTATAACCACTTTCACACTGCGGAACTGGCCTATGCTCATAAAACTCCCCCTCACTTTATTAATTGCTTTTTTAGTTCTGGCAAGACTCTGATTGCCGGGGATCTTAATCAGGATATTGCGGTAATACTCATTACGGATCCTTGAAATTGGTGGCGGTTCTGGTCCCAGAACATGTTCGCCAAAAAGGTTTTTTAGCCCCTGCCCCATCCACGCGGCGGCATCCTCAATTTTCTGATAATCGCGATGTTTCAACGTGATTTTTATAAGTCGGCAAAAAGGCGGATATTTATAAATATGCCGCTCCTCAAGCTGCTCTTTGTACATACCTTCATAATCGTTTACGGAAACCTGCTGGAGAATCCGATGGTGCGGATTATAGGTTTGGATAAACACTTTCCCCTGTTTTTGTGTCCTCCCGGCGCGGCCAGATACCTGCTGTATAAGCTGAAAACTGCGCTCATGGGCCCTAAAATCCGGTATATTCAGCATATTATCCGCATTGAGAATTCCCACCACGGTCACGTTTCTAAAATCGAGCCCTTTGGTAAGCATCTGCGTACCCACAAGAATATCGGTCTCTCCTTCTTCAAAAGCGGTAATTATCTTTTCGAAACCGTATTTACCACGGGTAGTATCAGAATCCATTCGGGCAACGGTAGCTTCAGGATATAAAGGTTTAAGCTCCGCTTCAATCTGTTCGGTACCAAAACCTTTTGTGTCCAGCTCATCGCTTCCACAGGCCATACATTTTTGAAGCATGGCAATATGGTAGCCGCAATAATGGCAGCGCAACTGACTGCGGTTTTTGTGATAGGTAAGACTCACATCGCAATTGGGGCATTGTGGTGAGTGTCCACAGGTCTTGCATTCCAATATGGGCGAATATCCGCGCCTGTTTTGAAACAGAATCACCTGTTCCCCTTCGGCAAGAGCATCTGTGATACCGCGCAGCAGCACATCGCTAAAATGACCGGTCATCAATTTCTTGAAATATTTTTCCTTAATGTCTATAATAATGTTCTCCGGCATCATCACATTGCCAAAACGTCTTTTTAGCGTCACCAGACCGTATTTACCATGCAGGGCGTTGTAATAACTTTCCATGGAAGGTGTAGCTGATCCCATAAGCACTTTAGCGCTTTGATTATGCGCAAGAACCACAGCAGAATCCCGCGCCTGATAGCGTGGTGCGGGATCAAATTGCTTATAACTGGTCTCATGCTCCTCATCTACGACTATTAATCCAAGATTGTCAAACGGTAAAAACAACGCGCTACGGGCACCTAAAATAAGTTGGGCCTTCTGCCGATTATTAAGTACATTGTTCCAGACTTCTGCACGCTCGTGAATGGTATATTTGGAGTGGTAAACTGAAAGCTGATCGCCAAAATAATGCTGCAACCGTGCTACTAGCTGCGTGGTCAGCGCAATTTCCGGGAGGAGATAAAGTACCTGTTTTCCCTGATTTAACTGCTCTTTGATCAGATTTACATAGATTTCAGTTTTGCCTGAGGAAGTGACACCGTGCAACAGGCAAACGTCTTTTTCGTTAAAAACTGTTTTGATCTCCTCTAGAGCTTGAGTTTGCGCTTCGTTAAGTTCTTTGATCCCTTTATTCTCATCGCCATCGTACTGAATGCGATCTTTCTGAATTTTATAGCTTTCAAAAATTCCTTTTTTCTGAAGTGCCTTTAACTGTGCGGCGGTAGCATCTGCGGCTTTTTGCAGGGTTTTTGCCTTAATGGGTTTCTGTGATCTCGCGCTTAGCGTAAAATAATGAAGCACAAGTTCGCGCTGTTTTGGAGCGCGCTCGAGATCATCTAGCAATTCGTGCATGTGCTCCTCTTTTGTATAATGCGGGGCGAGACGTACGTAATTAACTAATTTTGGTTTATAGGCTTCATGAATTTCCTCTTCAAGTTCTACGATATCTTGATCGATCAATTTCTGTATGACCGGCAGCACTCTTTTCTTGCCCAGTATTGCCATCACTTCGTTGATACGCAACGACGAACTTTGTTGCAGCGCATCAATCAATAACTGAACATCATCGTCTGAAATACTTGCCGCTTCTAGGTCTACCCCTTTTTTACGTTTTATGAGCGTTTCACTTTCCAAAATAAAAGCATTGGGCAATGCAGCCCGCATCACTTCGCCCAGCGTGCACATATAATAGGAAGCCATCCATTTCCAAAATTTCAACTGACCTAAATGAACGATGGGCTGCTCATCTAGAATATGCGCGATATCCTTGGTTTCATAAATGCGCGGTTCTGTGGTATGAACTCCTAATGCAATAGATGTATATATTTTTGATTTACCAAAAGGTACCGCAATCCGCATTCCCGGCTGGATATAGGAATATTCTTCCTCCGTTATACTGTAGGTAAAGGTGTTTTCTACGGGAATGGGCAAAATTACGTCTACAAAAAACATGTGTTCAATATAAAAAAAATGGCTGCCCAAAGATAAGGACAGCCATTAAAATATTTTTCCTTTAAATTTTAGTCGAAACGTGACCAGTATTGTGTGCGTCCTAACATTGCAAAGCCAACATATCCTCGCACCTTAAGTCGGTCTGGGTTTTCTAGGGCAATGTAACACTTGTAAAGTTTTCCTGAAATGGGGTCCAAAATTTTCCCATCATTGTATTCATCTCCATCTTTCTCAAGTCCGCGTATGATAACGAGACCATTTAAAGGTTTATTTTTATCATCACCTGGACATTCTGTACACTTGGCATTCTTTTTTTTAGGATTGATAAGGTCAACGATCTTACCATAAACCTTCCCATCTTTCTTATAGATTTCAACGATGGATTTGGCATCGCCGGTCTCATCATCTATGGTTTTCCATTTACCGGTAACGTCTTGGGCGACGAGGTGAAATGTTGTAAGAGAAAGTATTGAAAGTAATAGAACAATTTTATTCATAGGGTATATATTAGCGTTGACTTTTAAACTGGAATAAGGTTGCATTGAGTTCAAAACCCAAAAGCAGCAGATTTGAATTCAACCAAATATAAACCATCATAATCAATAATGCACCTATTGAACCATACAACTGGTTATATGTCGAGAAATTAGTGATATATATGCCAAAAAAATAGGTAGTCAGTAAGAAAAGTATAGTAGTCAGTAAGGCTCCCACCGAAAAAAACCGATAATATCTACCTTCTTTTGTGCCAAAATAATATAGCGTACCTACTACAAAGTAAATCATTACAATTATAAATACGTAACTGCCCAGGGAAGAAATCCACGCGTTATCTTTAGTAAATACAAAGCGCTGATGAATCTGGCCAATACTATACTGATAATAAACGATAACCACAACGCTGAGCAACATTATTAAGGCAAGAACGATGGAAACCCCTAACGCAACTAGATATTGACGGATTATGGTACGGTTTCTTGAAGTGTGATAACTGAATTCAAACCCTGTGAAAATCGCATTAACCCCGTTTGCCATTAAAAAAATGGCGAAAATTAAGGTGAAAGATAAGAGTCCGCCGCGGGGGTTTGCCGCGATATCCAGCAAAATGGGCTCAAAGAAGTCTGCTGTTTGCGGCGGAAGTACCCCATAAACGAAATTGAGGAATTTCTGCTGAAAATTATCTATGGGAACATAAGGAATGAGGTTCAAAATGAAAAGAAAGAAAGGAAAAAGCGCCATAAAAAAACTGAAGGCGATTGCACTGGCGCGTGTAGAAAAGGTTCCTTTAATTATACCTACCGAATAAAGTTCCCAGAAATCATAAAGCGACAGTCCGTTTAATCCAGGCAACATTATGCCCTTCATGTAGAGCACAATATCACTTACCACAGGTATTGTTTTCAGTTTTTTTTCTACCTTTTCATCCATTTACACAGCTTTCAGGCTTAAATCCATATTGTAGACTGAATGCGTTAACGCTCCGCTTGAGATATAATCTACGCCACAATCGGCATATTTCCGGGCGGTTTCTAACGTAATCCCACCAGATGATTCGGTCTGGCACGTAGTACTGATCAGCGCAACAGCTTTTTTTGTATCCTCATAATTAAAATTATCCAATAGAATGCGATGAACAGAACCTGCTTTTAGAATTTCTTCTACTTCTTTCAAACTGCGTGCCTCTACGATTATCTTTAAATCTCGATTTTCATGTTTTAAATAATCCTTTGTTTTTGCTATCGCTTTAGTGATTCCACCAGCAAAATCGATGTGATTATCCTTGAGCATAATCATATCATAAAGCGCAAAACGATGATTCTCGCCACCGCCTATTTTTACCGCCATTTTTTCTAACGCACGTATTCCAGGAGTGGTTTTACGCGTATCGAGAATTTTTGTTTTTGTACCCTGAAGCAAATCGGCAAAACTCTTTGTTTTTGTAGCGATTGCACTCATACGTTGCATTCCATTGAGCACCAGTCGCTCTGCCTTTAAAATAGATTGCGCCTTTCCTTCTACATAAAAGACAATATCCCCTTGTTTTACAGGCTCTCCGTCGTTTATAAGAATATCGAGTTTAAGATCAGCATCCACATATTTAAAGACTTCTTCGGCAAAAGCTACGCCGGCAATAATTCCTTGATCTTTTACAAGAAGTTTTGCTTTGCCATGCGCGTCTGCCGGAATGCAGGCCAACGAACTATGATCGCCATCGCCCACATCCTCTCGGATTGCATTGGCAATGATCAATTCAATCTCTTGTGTCATTTTTGATTCTGAAATCATATATTTTATACTCTTTATGCTATTAATAAACAACGCATGTTGCTTTAAGAAGTTGTTTTATTTATTCGATTCTCAATGCAAAATAAAGACTCTGGAAGCTAAAAATTTAATCTTAAGTATTAAAAGTTGAAATTACGATACCTCCACAAATTGGACTGGGTAAATTTGCCCATATTTTACAATTCCAACTACAAATTCTTATTTTTACGTCATGAATATAAAACTGCTCTGCATAGGGAAAACAGACGATCGCAATCTCGACGAACTTATTACTGTATATAGTAAACGGTTGGGTTTCTATATTAATTTTGAAATTGAGATCATTCCCGACCTTAAAAAAACGAAAAATCTAAGCGAAGAACAGCAAAAAGAAAAAGAGGGTTTGTTGATTTTAGACCGCTTAACCACTCAGGATCAGTTGATTTTATTAGACGAAAAAGGTAAGGAACATTCTAGTATTGGCTTTTCTGAATACCTTCAGAAGAAGATGAACAGTGGCTTAAAAACCCTGGTTCTAGTGATTGGCGGACCTTATGGTTTTTCTACTGAAGTAAATAATAGGACACAGGGGAAAATTTCACTTTCTAAAATGACATTCTCACATCAGATGATCCGCTTATTTATGGTGGAACAATTGTATCGCAGTTTTACCATCTTGAGAAACGAACCC
>JBBPYO010000444.1:0-4687 GCA_038199845.1 Flavobacteriales bacterium | reverse complement strand
TTTGGTGAATTCACGTTTTGGGACGAATTTCAGAGAAGGTATAATTTCATTGCCGTCGATTATTTGATATATACCTATGAAGTCGTAAAAAACATTAATGAGTCTTATCCGTTGCCCATGCTTATCTCTGCAATGTTGGCACTGGTGCTAGGAAGTATTATTATTGTTTCAAAATTGGGTTATTTTAAAACAGCTTTTACAAGTGAAACCTCTTTTTCGCATAAACTGTATGCGGCTCTTCCATGGGTTTTGATCGTGTTGATTTCAGGAGCATTTGTATCAAACAACAACGCGGAATTCTCAGAAAACCGATACAACAACGAATTGGCAAAAGCCGGTATTTATTCCTTCTTTGCAGCCTTCAGAAACAACGAATTACCTTACAATGATTTTTACAAAACCATCCCGGAACAGCAAGCTTATAATTATATAAAATCAATTTATAAATCGGCAGGAGATAGTCTAATAAACCCACAGTCAAATTCCATTTATAGAAAAATCGAAAATAATGATAGCCTGAAAAATACTATTAGTCCCAATATAATATTTATTTGTGTGGAAAGTCTAAGCGGAAACTTCTTACAAACTTTTGGAAATCAGAATAATATCACTCCAACATTGGATTCGCTTGCAAATAACAGTCTCTTTTTTGAAAATATCTACGCGACGGGTACGCGTACAGTAAGAGGAATGGAAGCAATTACGCTTTCTATACCACCAACTCCTGGTAGAAGTATCGTAAAACGGAATGGCAATCAAGGTCTATTCACAATCGGAGATGTATTTGAGAAGAAGGGTTATGTACGTAACTTCTTTTATGGAGGGGATGGTTATTTCGATAATATGAACACCTACTTTGGCGGCAACGGTTTCAACATAATTGATAGAGGACGCGGATTTTTATTGGATGCAAGTATTACCACTACAAGAACGAATATTGATGATAATGAAGTGACTTTTGAGAATGCCTGGGGGGTTTGTGATATGGATATTTATAATAAGGTAATTAAAGAAGCCGATAAAGCACATACTGGGGGAAAACCATTCTTTGATTTTGTGATGACAACATCAAACCATAAACCATATACCTATCCTGAAGGAGAGATTGATATTCCTTCCGGAACAGGAAGGGATGGCGCAGTAAAATATACAGACCACGCCATCAATGAATTTTTGAAACTGGCAAAACAAAAGCCTTGGTACAAAAAAACGGTATTTGTTATCATGAGTGACCATTGTGCCAGTAGTGCCGGACGTTGGGAACTGGATGTTCAGAATTATCGTATTCCTGCATTTATTATAAACCTACCGGATCAATCACCTAGAAAAATAAATACCCTAGCCTCACAAATCGATCTGTTCCCAACACTTTTTGCACAATTCAATTGGGATTATGATTCTAATCTTTTTGGTCAAAATATTTTAAAGATGCAACCTGATCAAGAACGTGCTTTCATTGGTAATTATAGAAAATTGGGATTATTAAAGGATAATGAAGTAATGATCCTGGATGAGCAGACCAACGCCAATTTTTATTCTTGGAACGCACAGGATAATAGTCTAACTCCTTTGCCACAAGATAACTTATTTCTCAAAAAAACGATTTCATATTATGAGGTTGCAGATGATTTATATCGAAGTGGTGGATTAAAAATAAAGGAAAAATAAATTGACGAACATACATTTTATAGTAAATCCAATTGCTGGTACTGGAAAAATAAAAATTACGCATTTACTTTTGAGTGAATATTTTGAAGATTCTCATTACTCAATTTTTGTTAAAGAAACCATCTACAAAGCACACGCAGTCCAACTTACAAGAGAATCCATAACCGAAGGCGCAAACGTAATAGTAGCCTGTGGAGGTGATGGGACCATAAATGAAGTGGCCTCTGAACTTGTAAATAGTTCTATTGCTCTTGGGATTATTCCAGTTGGTTCAGGAAATGGACTCGCATCAAATCTTAAGATTTCAAGAAATATTACCAAAGCTATACTAGCAATAAAAAATAATAATAGCATCAAAATTGATGTGGGCAGCGTAAATAATAATTATTTTTTCAGTAATACCGGTTTTGGTTTTGATGCAAGCGTCATAAAAAATTATGAAGCTTCTGAAAGAAGAACGCTTTCTTGTTATATAAAAGCATCTTTGAAATCATTCAGAGAAGTTCACAAACAAAAGAATATCGAAATTACTATTGATGATACAACAATGATTGTAAATCCCTTTTTGATCTTTATCTCAAACTCAAATGTCATGGGATATACGTTAAGCCTAACTCCCCGAGCATCTTTACAAGACGGGCTTCTTGATGTTATTATTGTACCTCGATTACCTAAATGGAAGATACTTGTCTTTGGTGCACTTATGCTTTTAAAGAAACCAGAATTGCTTACAGAGGTGCGTTCATTTCAAACCAAAGAAATAAAGCTCTTCAGAATTACCGGAGACTATTTTCAGGCGCAAATAGATGGAGAACTTTTAAAAGTAGAAGAAAGTTCAGTTTCTATTCAAATTAACAAAGCTTCCCTTAAAGTATTAGTTTAGCAATTAATAGCTTTAATATTTTATCTTTTGAAAAAGTAGAAATAGCCTAACCTCTTTTTTCAAATTTTTGCTTCCTATGTAAATCATATCCTCATTTTACGGCAACTTTCCAAATAAATCTATCACACAACAATGGAGAAGCTGAATATGTGGGCCAACTTATGTTTAAAAACAGAATACACAGGAAATGACATGAATGTAATCAGTAAATAAGGACAATAAACAGCTGTTATATGTGACTTAATTCCGTAAATTTAAGTACTTAAAGAGTTTATTAAATCATTGCTTTACTATATGAAAAAACTATTTCTTTTGTTCCTTCTGGGTGTTTCGCAGTTAGGCATCGCACAAATGAAGGTAGACGATGTTCAAACTTTTGTTTTAAAAAACGGAATGAAATTTTTGGTTGTTGAGGATTTTTCCATTCCAAATGCTAACATGTATTTATTCTATAAAGTAGGCAGCCGTAACGAACATCAGGGAATTACGGGACTTTCTCACTTTTTTGAACACATGATGTTTAATGGAGCCAAAAAATATGGCCCAAAAATGTACGACCGCACTATGGAATTCAATGGTGGTGCCAATAATGCTTATACTACCGAAAATGTAACCGTTTATACTAATTGGTTTCCCGCGTCGGCAGCCGAGGTGATTTTTGATCTGGAAAGTGATCGTATAGCTAGTTTGAGCATAGAACCTTCAATGGTAGAAAGTGAGCGCGGCGTGGTATTGAGTGAACGCAGGACCGGTCTTGAAAATTCTCCGTGGAGACAGCTTTTTCAAACTGTCCAGGCTACCGCTTTTCAGGAACATCCATATCATTGGCCGGTAATTGGTTATGAAGATGATATGAAAAATTGGACGCAAGCCGACTTGGAACGCTATTTCAAGACCTATTATGCGCCAAATAATTGTGTCGTTGTAGTTTCGGGAGCACTTAAATTTGAAAAGGTAAAAGAGTTGGCACAAAAATATCTTGAACCCATCCCTTCACAACCCGAACCGCCTGCAGTGCATATAGTTGAGCCTAAACAAACAGGAGAACGCAGAATAACGGAGCAGAAAGAGGTTGTAACCCCATATCTTCTAATTTCTTATCACACTCCAGATTCTAAAAGTGAAGATTTCTATGCGCTGAGCATGTTGAATTCAATTTTAGGCAATGGAGAATCTTCTCGTTTATATTCAGAATTGGTGGATAAAAAACAGTTGGCTACCGAAGTTTTTACATCTTTTGATGAAACTTTTGATCCTGGCTTATTTTCTATCGGAGCTATCACTAATAAAGAGGTTAATGAATTAGAACTTGAAAGCGCAATTTATACCGAAATAGAAAAAATCAAAACGGATGGAATCAGTGAAGAAGAACTTCAGAAAATCAAGAATCAAAAACTAATGGAATTTTACAGCCAAGTAGAGACCATAGATGGGAAATCTAACACGCTAGGCAGCTACGAACTGTTTTTTGGAGATTACAAAAAAATGTTCAATGCTCCTGAAAACTATAATAAAGTTACCGCAAAAGACATTCAAGAAGTTGCCAATAAATATTTTTCAAAGAGTAACAGAACTGTTGGAATTTTAAAATCGAACGTTGAAAATTAAGGTATGGATCCAATAAAAAAAATAATAGGTATTGCAATGCTCCTGTTGGCATCTCCAGCAATTATGGTTGCGCAATCATTTCAATTGCCTGATTACACTACCTCAACTTTACCGAACGGCCTAGTAGTTAATCTAATGGAACAACATGATGTTCCTGTTATTGGAGTGACTGCTATTCTTCCCGCTGGTGCCATCTATGATGGTGAAAAAGCAGGTTTAGCTTCTCTTACTGCCGATGCACTTAAATTGGGAACAAAAAATTACACCAAAACACAACTGGATGAAGCTTTAGATTTTGTGGGTGCTAAAGTATACACAACAGCTCGTAAAGAATACGCTTCTTTAAACGCAAAATTTGCTGCAAAGGACAAGGATAGGGTACTTAACATCATTAAAGAAATACTGCTCTATCCGACCTTTGAAGATTCAGAATTCGAAAAAGAAAAAAATCGTGCGCTCGTAGCCATCGAACAACAAAAAGAAAGTCCGCGAAGTATCATTGATTCTTATTTTGATGTTTTGCTCTAT
>JBBPYO010000443.1:0-6472 GCA_038199845.1 Flavobacteriales bacterium | reverse complement strand
TGTACTGAAAAGATTTTTTATGAGATAAAAACCGGTCCCAACGGTGATTAACAATAAGATATAAGTACTTATGATAGATACCTTATAATAACTAAAAAAGAGAATAAAGGCTATTAAAAGCAGATAGGTATACCAAAATTGAAAGGAAATCATTCGTAAGAATTCCCGTAAAGTAATTAGACCAAAGACCAGGAACAGCAAAATATACCATTGTTCCGAAGAAAAAATGGAAAACAACAAGATGGTAACATACAGCAATCCAGAAAGTGTCCTGATTACGATTTCCCGCATGTTATAGATCTTCTAAGAGTAATAAATAAAGATTTTTAGCGCTGCTCCCATAAGACATAAAATCTTTTGAGATTTCTTTAGGTTCAAAATTTTTGATTGTAGTGATATTTGTAGGAATACTTTTAGTGTTTTTCCATTTGATACCGCGCAATCCTTCACCAATATTATTGACGATCTGACTAGTGGTTGCGAAAATCACAAAATCCTGTGGGAGTTCTTTTAGTTTTTTTTCTTTAATCTGATTTGAACAAATTAACAAGCTTCCATCATCTGCTACCAGATTTTCACAGGTAGATAAGAAAAAATCAGCATCTTGGTTTCGGCCAAAATTCAAATTATAACCCTTAAAGAGCGCTGCGAGATTATCATCTATACAAAAGACTTCATTTTCATACCAGTCATTTTCCAATAAAATATTGTCAAAACTTTCCTGTACTTCATTCATATTAACGCAGTACAAAAACTTACCTCCGTTTAGTATAAAATGTTTGGTAAAACGCTCATCTACAGGTGATTTTACATCAGGCATATATTTTCCACGTTCCGGTTTTCCCAACGATTTTTGCTGAGAATCAGGATTTAGCTTCTGGGAAAATATTTTTTTAAATAGATTACTCATAAATGAGCATGTAAGGTATTGTTAGGATTCTTTCAAATATAAAAAATCTTAACTCAACCGCCAGTCAAGTTAAGATTTATGTAGCATTTAAGTAGTCAGAAACTACTCTTTTTCTGGTATGGCAGATTCTGTAGTGGCGGTTTCTTTTGTTATGGCAATCTGATCTTCACTTTTAGCGTAAGGTCTTTTGCCAAATATCTGCTCCAGGTTATCTTTAAAGATCACTTCCTTGTCAAGTAACACTTCAGCTAGCTGATTAAGTTTATCCTTGTTTTCTTCAAGAATGCGTATCGCGCGCTGATATTGCTCTTCAATGATGTTAGAGATTTCCTTATCAATGATCTCCGCAGTTTTTTCGCTGTAGGGTTTACTAAAATTATATTCAGACTGCCCAGAAGAGTCATAATAGGTAAGGTTGCCTACTTTATCGTTAAGACCATAAATGGTCACCATCATCCGTGCCTGCTTCGTTACTTTTTCAAGATCGCTTAAGGCACCGGTTGAAATTTTGTCAAAAGTCACTTTTTCAGCGGCTCTTCCGCCCATTGCGGCACACATCTCATCAAGCATCTGTTCGGGACGTACGATAAGGCGCTCTTCTGGCAAATACCAGGCTGCACCCAGTGATTTTCCTCGGGGAACGATGGTTACTTTTACCAGCGGTGCTGCGTGTTCCAGCATCCAACTTACAGTAGCATGACCGGCCTCATGATAGGCGATCGCTTTTTTCTCCTCTGGGGTGATGATTTTGTTCTTTTTCTCAAGACCTCCCACGATACGGTCTACCGCATCAAGAAAATCCTGCTTGCCAACGGCACTTTTACCCTGTCTAGCTGCGATAAGTGCAGCTTCGTTACAAACGTTAGCAATATCGGCCCCAGAAAAACCAGGTGTTTGCTTGGCCATAAATTCCGTGTCAAGTTCATCGGCCACTTTTTTTAGCGGACGAACGTGCACTTCAAAAATTTCTTTACGTTCACGTACATCTGGAAGATCTACATAAATCTGACGGTCAAAACGACCAGCACGCATCAACGCAGTATCCAGAACGTCTGCACGGTTAGTCGCAGCGATTACGATAACATTTGTATTGGTGCCAAAACCATCCATTTCAGTTAATAGCTGGTTGAGCGTATTCTCACGTTCATCATTAGAACCGCTAAAATTTGCTTTGCCACGAGCTCTACCTATTGCATCTATCTCATCGATAAATATAATAGCTGGAGATTTTTCTTTAGCTTGTTTAAAGAGATCACGTACCCGTGAAGCTCCAACACCCACAAACATCTCAACGAAGTCTGAACCTGAAAGCGAAAAGAAAGGCACTTTGGCTTCCCCTGCAACGGCTTTGGCAAGCAAGGTTTTACCGGTACCAGGTGGGCCAACTAATAGCGCACCTTTGGGTATTTTACCTCCAAGATTGGTGTATTTATCCGGATTTTTAAGAAAATCCACGATTTCCTGTACTTCTTCCTTAGCACCTTCAAGGCCTGCAACATCTTTAAATGATGTTTTAACATCGATTTTTTCATCAAAAAGCTTCGCTTTTGACTTTCCGATATTAAAGATTTGTCCTCCAGCGCCGCCGCCTGCTCCAGATGACATTCTGCGCATAATGAAGATCCAGATCCCTATTATTACCGCAATGGGTAACAGCGTCATTAATATTTCCCCAAAGAAATTACTTTCAGTCTCAAAAGATACGGGAACACTGATATCACTGTCAGCTTCAATCTCTTTGATCCGGTTCTGAAAAATCTGAAGATCTCCAAATCTAAATTGATAGTCTGGCCCGCCACTAGATGGCAAAAAGCTATCTTCATTGGCTTTACTGTGAATCTCTTTTTGCTGTGCTTCTGGGTTAAGATACACTTTCGCCAAATTGTTATTTACAATAACTACCTTTTGAAGATCGCCCGCTTTAAGATACTGTTCAAACTTATCTGGAGTTATTTTAGATGTTTCACCAAAACCACCACTAAAAATATTTAGTCCTAGAAAAACCAGGATTATTGCCGCATAGATCCACCAAGCATTGAATTTAGGCTTTTTAGGAATCGGCTTTTTTGCTTTTTGTGCCATTTAATTTAATTATAAGTTGATTCTATAGACGTTACCTTGGCATCTCCCCATAGGCCCTCTATATCATAATATTCCCTAATGTGTTTTTGAAATACGTGAACTACCACATTTACATAGTCCATTAAAACCCATTCGGCATTTTGAAGTCCTTCAACGTGCCATGGTTTATCTTTGATTTTTTTACTGACGGTTTTCTGCACCGAATTAACAATAGCAGAAACCTGTGTATTTGAAGTACCATCACAGATGATAAAATAGTCGCAAACCATGTTTTCTATTCCCCTAAGGTCCAAAATATCAATGTTCTGTCCTTTTACCTCTTCAATACCTTCTAAAATAGTAGTTATAAGTTGATCTGAATTTGCTTCTTTTTTTACCATTATTTTTTTTTAGTTCGGCAAAGTTATCACAATTTTGCGTTTTAGTCTTTAAACCTACCGCATTTATATTATGCGTATTGTCAAAGTTAATGCCACGGCCTCCACAAATTCCTATTTAAGAGAATTTTGTCGAAGTATGCGCATACGTGAAGACATTTTATTGTGGACAGATCACCAATTTGCCGGAAGAGGTCAACGCGGAGCCACTTGGGAATCTGAACCGTTTAAGAACCTAACATTTAGTGTTTTTAAGCGTGCACGCCTACTTCCTATAGACAAACAATTCTATATTACCATGGCCGCTTCTCTTGCTGTTTTTGAACTTTTAAAAGAACTAAAAGTAGAACGGCTGAGCGTAAAATGGCCGAACGACATTTTGGCAGGAAACCGAAAGTTGTGTGGAATCCTTATAGAAAGTGTAGTCAAGAACAACAAACTGGACGCGGTTATTATTGGCGTAGGCCTTAATGTGAATCAGATTCTTTTTGAACACGCTCCAAAAGCTACTTCTTTAAAGTTGGAAACTGATATTGATTACGAGCTTCCTGAACTCATTATTAAAGTAAGCCAACTTTTTGAAAAGTACGTTAATCGCATTACAAAGGGCGATTTTGAGCAGATTAAGGCAGATTATGAATCCAAATTGTTTAAAAAAGATAAACCAGCCCTATTCAGCGACCTTTCCGGTAATCATTTTAACGGTATGATAAAAGGAGTTTCCCATATGGGAAAGCTTATCCTGCAGCATGAAGATGATTCCCATCACAATTATGGGTCAAAAGAGCTAAAAATGCTCTATTAAAGCGATTTTTTAGATCTGTTCCAGTTTTTCTCCAAGTGTATTTATAAATTTCTGAATGGGCGATTTTATCATCATTGAGATCATACTGTTGAATTCGCCGTTAAATAGGAGATCCACTTCACTGCAGTTTTCCGTAAGTTGTTTTATTTCTGCAATAAGGGTAAAGGGCATTTTCTCGCTTGCGGCGCCCAGAATAACTTTATTGAAAGGGATGCTTTCCTTCAGTTCAAGCACGATTTCTGGCATTCCCTGTAGCGCAAAAACAAATCGTTTTTCTCCCAGTACTTCAAATTTTGTCGTCGTATCTGGCATGAGTTGTTTGTAGTTTTCCACCTTGATCAAAAAAGCGAAAACTTTTTCGGGTGACTGCTCAACAACGTGTTTTTGACTTTCTAGATTCATATTTATTAGGCTTTATGCCGAAATTTGAAGATTAGTTGCCGCGACTTAAAGTTAAGCTCGGTGCATAATATTGGGATTATGGTAATTATTTTTTGGGAGCACTCCAGTTGGCAGGATCCATTCTCCATCCTTCCAGAGTATATTTTTCCTTTTCTGAGATATAGCGCGTCTTTAGCGCCTGCTCTAGCAAGTTTTCGTAATCGCTCAACGTGTGTAAAGTCACTTTTTCCTTCTCAAAATTCGCTATGGAAATGTCAAAACCATACGTAAAAATAGCTAACATCCCTTTTATGTGGGCTCCTGCTTCTTCAAGCGCTTGTACCGCCATAAGGCTGCTTTTTCCAGTACTGATGAGGTCTTCAACAACCACTACATGTTGGCCTTTTTCTAAAATGCCTTCTATTTGATTTTGTCGCCCGTGCTTTTTCGGCTCTGGCCTCACATATACAAAAGGTACATTAAGGTAGTCTGCCACCAGCATACCTATACCTATCGCACCTGTTGCAACACCCGCGATCACGTCTGGTTTGCCGTAAAGCTCCTCAATCTGCCGGGCAATATTCTCGCGCAGATAATTGCGTATCTGCGGGTAGGACAGCGTTATACGGTTATCGCAGTAAATGGGAGATTGCCAACCTGAGGCCCAAGTAAATGGATTTTGCGGTTGTAATTTTATTGCATTAATTTGCAGCAATAACTCAGCGGTTTTTCGAGCTGTTTCGTTTTTTAGGATCATGGTACAAATGTATAAAGTTTTTGTAAACGATATACCAATAATACTCTCAACTGAGAAGTATATTGGTAAAAATTATACCGCGCTGCCCATCAAGCGTGTAAAAATCAAGTCTGTGATCAAACAGATACTACGCGGCGAGCTCACGCACATCAATCTTTATCACACTAAAGAGAAGAAACTTTTAAAGATATTAAAAAAGAGTCTACCCGTGGTTGTCGCCGGTGGCGGAATGGTGCACAACAATAAAGGTAAGATCCTTTTTATTTACCGCAATGGCAAATGGGACTTGCCGAAGGGAAAATTGGAAAAAAATGAAACCATTGAAGAATGTGCCCTTAGAGAAGTCTGGGAAGAAACGGGTGTTGAAAACCTTAAAATTTCAGAATTTATTACCACTACTTACCATGTTTTTAAGCGGAATGACAAATTAAAGCTTAAAGAAACCCACTGGTACAAAATGACCAGCGATTATGAG
The DNA here is from genome assembly GCA_038199845.1 of Flavobacteriales bacterium. GTDB lineage: Bacteria > Bacteroidota > Bacteroidia > Flavobacteriales > Flavobacteriaceae > Leeuwenhoekiella. The sequence continues at coordinate 685 of JBBPYO010000443.1, read as the reverse complement.
GGCGAACTAAAACCCGAGGCTGGCGAAGGGATTAAAAAAGTAAAGTGGAAAAATTTTGAAAAATCCCAAAAAGCGCTTCTCAAATCGTATGAGAACATTAAAATCCTCTTTCCAAAAGAATATTTAATCACCAATCCGAAAGATAGGATAGCGTAAATGTGCTTCCTCATAATTAGGGGAATGTTTGTGCAGCCAATCCAACTGAGCGTACCAGTTCTTGCTGAAATCGGGGTTTTTTTGCTTTTTTTCTTCAAATTCACGCTTCAAATCGGGATTTTTATCGAGCAGTTCTTTTGCTTTATCTTCCCAAACATAAGGCGAGAATCCTTCCTTTTGCTGTAAAATGGTGTCGAAATAATTCCAATTAAAGAAAGAGTCTACTGCTGCCGGTTCCAAAGTTTCTATGAGATAACGTAAACCGGATTGTGCGGTTTTAACCAGAAAGTCCCCTTTTCTAAAATTCATTTTTTCGGAGGAGATTTCCACGGAAGTGTCAAAATGTGAATAATGGCCTTCATACGCACTTTCTCGGGTTTTGTAATCTTCAATATGATAGACTTCAACTGTAATTGTAGTGTCTTGATCAAGAATTTGCAGCTCAATATTGTTTTCGCGTAAGCGGTCAAGTACCGTAAACCAACCCTGCGGAATCACGTATGCCGCGGGAATGGTAACTTCACGTACC
>JBBPYO010000442.1:0-5406 GCA_038199845.1 Flavobacteriales bacterium | reverse complement strand
GTGAAAAATGGGCGGTTCTAAATTTTCAAGGTTTTTATCAAAAAACTGTAATGGGATTTCGATGGTTTTCGGAATAAATTCAGAATGACGGGTTATCAGATTTTGTACAATATTTGAAATAAAAATTATAATTTGAGATTTCCGCCTTCGCGGAAATGAAAAAGTAATATAATCTATGGCAATTGAAGAATACGATGTTTTTGTAATAGGAACCGGTTCTGCCGGAAAAAAAGTGGCCGATGCCGCGGTAGAAGCCGGAATGCGCGTCGCCATTGCAGACAATCGCGAATACGGTGGTACGTGCGCAAACCGCGGCTGCGACCCCAAAAAAGTACTTGTGGGAATAACCGAAACCCTGGAGCGCGCCCACGACCTTAACGGTAAAGGAGTTTGTGATATGCCTAAGATAAACTGGAAAGACCTTATGGCTTTTAAAGAAACTTTTGTAGATGCCGTGCCCTTTGCCACAGAGCGTGACCTAAAGGAAGCGGGTATAAAAATGTACCACCAGTCGCCCATGTTTCTGGATGAAAATACGCTCAGCGTAGAAGGAAAAACCATCAAGGCCAAAAAAATCGTCATCGCTACTGGCAATGTTCCTATGGAACTTAAGATTCTGGGGCGTGATCATGCGCTCATTAGTGATGATTTTCTCGATTTGCCGGAACTACCGGAAAGTATGGTTTTTATAGGTGCCGGTTATATTGGGATGGAATTTGCCCATATTGCTGCCCGCTGCGGTGTGAAAGTGACGGTAATCGAAGTTTCTGATCAGATTTTAACCGGTTTTGACACTAAACTGGCTAATTATCTTCAGGAGAATTCTGAAGGTATCGGCATTACATTTCTATTAAATGCCAAGGTTAACGAAATTGAAAAATTGCAGAAAAACTTCCGCGTTAGCGCAAATCAAGACGGTAAAACAGTTGAAGTTACTACAGAAATGGTCTTTAATACCGCTGGCCGCGTTCCTTCCATTGCTGCGCTCGATCTGGAAAAGGGAAATGTAGCTTTCGGAAAAAAAGGGATTACGGTAAATAAATTTTTGCAGAGCACTACAAACCCTAGTGTTTATGCCTGTGGCGACGTTTCCGATAGCGGCAGTTTGCCACTTACGCCGCTTTCTTCTCAGGAAGGACGGGTTGTTGCCAAAAATATCACAAAGGGAAATCATTTAGAATTCAATGTGCCGCTCACGCCTTCGGTTGTTTTTACACAGCCTCAGGTGGCTTCCGTAGGTTTAAATGAAAAGGAAGCCCGTGAAAAAGGCTACGATTTTATCGTTAAGGAACAAAATGTGCCAGATTGGTATAATTCTAAACGTATGAACCAGAATTGTTATGCCTACAAAACCTTGGTCGATAAAAAAACCGATCTTGTTCTCGGTGCGCATCTTCTCAGTTGCGACGCGGGGGAAACGATAAATTTGTTTGTGCTTGCGATGTGCGGTAAACTGGACACGCATACTTTAAAAGGGATGGTATTTGCATATCCCACTTGGGGGAGCGATATTAAAGCCATGATTTAGAAGTGAAATGTTAGAAAATAGATGTTAGATAAAAGATATTAGTTATCAGATAGCTGGATTATAATAAAACCAAAAAATAAAATCTTTTCTCCTTGTTCTATTCTCTATTCTCTCTTTTCTCAATTTTTTTCCAGCCGCTGTTTCAACTTTACCATCGGGCTGGTTGCGCGGTTTTTATAGCCGTGGATTCCGGCAGCAATTAATAAAATGATCGCTCCGCAGAGTGCATAATAGGCAATTGCATCATAAGTGCCGTTATGCCGAATGAAAATCGCAAAAAGCGCCCACGCTCCCACAATCGCAAATTCGCGCATATTGCGCAGGTTGATCATGAGCATGTTGATAAATACGGCGACGGTAATTAAAACCATTGTCCATATGATCTGATTGAGGGTGCTGCCTTTAAGATCTAATTTAGATAGAAACGCCGAAATATTGGCAATTGTCGCTACCGCAATCCATCCTGAATATAGACAAATAGGCCACCATACAAAAGCGATCGTAGCTATGGGCGCATCCCAGCGTTCCATATTAGTACGAACTACTACCCGCAACAAACTGAACAAAATACCTAGCATAATCAATACGGAAAGCCAGGTATAATCATAGGTAAAAGCGATTACCCACGCTGCGTTGAGGAAATTGGCTATTGCAAACCAATAACCCGTTTGTTCAATAAATGGAGAATTTTTTTTGCTGAAAAAAGCCCTTCTGATTTGAAATAGCACATACGAGATAAGTAATAAAAAAATAATTCCCCAAATAGCAAATGCATAAGGTGCGGGGGTAAATAAATTATCATAACGTGCACTCATTTCCCCAATTGTGGTATCATTCCATCGAAATGCTTGGGAGGCGTAATTTATTGCGATTACGAAAATGACAGAAAACAGATTGAGAAGCGCTAATTTTTTTTTCATCTTTTTTCTTTAAAAGTACGGCAATTGAGAGCATTTAGAAAATGTAGGTCGGGGGTATTTAAGATTGGTTTTTTAAGAACAATAAAATAATCTCTTGCTCATTTTTAACTTTGTTTTTTGTGATTGATTTTATGGTTTATGAATAAATACCAATATTTTGTTATGGAATCGTTAAAATCACCTCTAAAAAATTAACTTAATCCTTAAATTAAAATTACATTTACATTATTCTCAACCAAACTTTCAAATATGAATAAAAAACTACTCACATTTTTACCAATTAAACATTTTAGGTCATCGATCTCATCGGTTTTCTTAATCTTTTGTTTGTTACTGAGTTTTCAAACGTATTCCCAAATCACAGTTTCTGGGGTAGTAACCGCCGCATCAGATGGGCTGCCACTGCCTGGTGTTTCCATTATAGACGATAATAATTCTTCTGTGGGAACGGTTACGGATTTTGATGGTAACTACACGATAACGATTGAGAATCCGGATACCAATTTAAAATTTACATATGTGGGTTTTAAAACCCTGGTAGAGGGTATTAATAATAGGACTACCATAAGCGTAGCTTTAGAAGACGATGTGGCAAGTCTGGACGAGGTCGTTGTTGTGGGGTATGGAACCCAAAAAAGGGCAACCATTTCTGGGGCAGTAGCGTCTGTTGAAGGGGATGAGCTCGTTAAGTCGCCGGCAATTAATCTTACTAATACCCTTTCCGGTCGGGTTTCTGGTCTTTTTGTACAACAATCAAGTGCACGACCTGGCAATGACGATGCAGCCATACGAATAAGAGGAACAAATACCTATAACAATTCGGGTGCCTTAGTTGTTGTGGATGGTATTCCAGATAGGGATGGGGGTTTGGCTCGAATTAATCCTGCCGATATTGAAACCATTTCCGTACTTAAAGATGCCTCTGCGGCAATTTATGGGGCACGTGCGGCAAATGGTGTTATTTTAATTACCACCAAAAGAGGTCGTATAGGTAAACCTAAGATTACCTATTCAGGAAATTATGGATGGGCAAGTCCCACGCAGGTTCCAGACCTTGCTAATGCGCCTCAATATGCCGAAATGCGTAATGAGCTGGAGGTATACAATCTTCCTGTTCCTGAATGGGGTGCGGCCACAGAAGGGTTTAGAAATACGGGCAGTTATACACGACCAGATGGGTCTGTGAGAAATGCCATTTATTCCCAAGAAGATATTGCTCTATTTGCAAATGGACAAGATGCATATGGGCACCCCAATACAGATTGGTTCGATGAAACCTTTCAGAATGGGGCTCCTCAACAAAAACATACAATACAGCTAACAGGAGGCAGTGAAGACTTTAGTTACTATACGTCGCTGGGTTACCTAAAACAGGGCGCTTATTACAAGAATTCAGCTACTGGATATGAGCAATATGATATGCGAATTAATCTGGATGCAAAAATTAGCGAAAATGTTAAGGTAAGTCTTGGAGTATTGGGACGCGAAGAATTTCGATTTAATCCAACAGAGGATGCAGATGCTATATTTAGGATGCTTACTCGGGGCAGGCCCACAGAACCAGCATACTGGCCCAATGGACTGCCTGGCCCAGATATAGAAAATGGACAGAATCCCGTTGTAATTACTACAAATGCCACTGGATATGATCGAGATAAAAGGGATTTCTTTCAGTCTAATGGAACCTTGGATATTGAAGTCCCTTGGGTTCCAGGACTTTCTTTACAGGGTACAGCGGCTATTGATAAGAGTTTCTATAATAGAAAAGTTTGGAGAACACCATGGTATTTAAACACGTGGGATGGCAATACTTTAGGGGATGACGGTCTTCCACTTCTGGTAAGTGGTAAACGTGGCCCAGCAGAACCTAATTTAAATCAATATACCAGCAATACATTAAATATACTCTTGGGAGCAAACGCTACCTATAAAAGATCTTTTGGTGATCACAACATGTTAATGCTTGCAGGTATACAAAAAGAAACTACGAAATTTGAAGGATTTCAAGCATACAGGAGATTCTTTATTTCTACTGTAATTGACGACCTTTTTGCTGGTGGCAATGATCAACAAAGCAACAGCGGTGCTTCAAATGAGGCTGCACGTCTAAATTACTTTGGGAGGTTTTCTTACGATTTTCAAGAGAAATATCTCTTTGAATTCCTCTGGCGTTATGACGGATCTTATTTATTTCCAGAAGATACGAGGTACGGTTTTTTTCCTGGATTTACTGGAGGCTGGGTAATTACCAAAGAAAAATTCTTTGAACAATATGATAATGATTCTTTTCTTAATTTTTTAAAATTGAGAGGATCGTGGGGCCAGCTGGGTAACGATAAGTTTAATGATGACGATTTTCCTCCCAATCAATTTTTGGCCACATATGGATTTGCTAATTATGTTATAAATAATCAGCAGGTAACCACTTTAGGAGAAACAAAATTACCAAATCCTTACATTACATGGGAGATAGCTACAAATATTAACTTAGGCCTTGATGCCAGATTTCTACAGAACAGGGTCAGTTTTGAATTTGATGTGTTCTTAAATAGAAGGAAGGATATTTTAACCACGCCATCTGCCTCACTTCCTGCAATGTCAGGTATTACGCCCCCCCGACAGAATCTTGGTGAGGTTGAAAATAAAGGTTTTGATTTTAGTGCAGGTTATAATGATAATGTTGGTGATTTCAATTTTGGGATCAGTGTAAATGGAGGTTACGCAAAAAATAAAATAATCTTTAATGATGAGGCTGAGGGTTCCCCTGAATGGCAGCGGGCAACGGGAAGACCTATAGGATCTAATCTTGTTTATGGTTATGATGGCGTTTTTGCCACGCAGGCCAATATTGATGAAGAAACGTTGGATTATTCAGCAATCGCAAATGAACTACGTCCTGGGGATATGAAAATTCTAGATTATGATGGTGACGGGAAAATAACGCCAGATGATAGATAT
>JBBPYO010000441.1:0-27043 GCA_038199845.1 Flavobacteriales bacterium | reverse complement strand
TGGATCTTGGATAATATGACATCTTTAAGAGATCCCAAAATGGCTGATTTACAGGATTCAGCTGTTCTTTTCAAACCAGATAACACTATTAGATATAGGACGTCAGGGGGATCAGATGAATTTCCAAACTATCCTTCTCCAGGGATAACCATTGATTACTTTTTACCTGACGAATATAAGAAAGGGGTGCAACTGGAAATACTGGATGCTGATATGCAGTCTGTGGTTATTATTGTCAGTGATTCTACCCAGTTACAATCCTCCACAGAAAAAGTAGAGGATATGAATTTGAGCATGACTTTTAAGTATGCAGATACCAAACTTGAAACCAAAAAAGGCTTGAATCGATTTAAATGGGATTTACGTCAAAAAGGGGCTTGGAGTGACAAAAAAGACCGAAGTTTTAACCCTTGAACAGACGTTTGAAGTCCTCATAGACCCCAGACTGGAAATTGAAGGTATAACTATGCAAATGATTACCGATCAACTAAATTTTCAAAATAAAGTTACGGACCTATTATCCGAAGCTAGGAAACTTCAGTCAGATTTGGAAAATAAACTGGAAAAGACGAAAAATAAGGAAGAAAAAAAGAAACTTGAAATGCTGCTGAAAGAACTTAAAAATGAAGAGGGTGCTTACCCTCAAGAAATGCTGGTCGACCAAATTTCCTATCTATCTTATATCACGAGTGACGCTGATAAAGAGATCGGAAATGATGCCAAGGAAAGATATACGGAACTGGTTTCTCAATTACATAAATTAAAGTCGAAAGTCACCTTAAATTAAAAACTGAACTTAGGAAATATGGTCCATTATTTAAGAGATATACGTAGTTTAGAAAACTAGTTATAATAATGAGTTGAGTCATTGGACTGACCGGATTACTAAAATAAAGAAGGACTTTGAAATTTCTGTTACTCAGGTTTAAAATCATTATTTATTCATATTGTCGTAAATTTAAAGTAGAGATACTGAAATATAATATGCATATATCTCCGAATTTTGTCCTCCTTAACGCAGTCAAGGAACAGACAAAAAGTATCTCAACTAATAAAAAAAATAATTGAGTTTTTCTATCTTGTACTACGCTAAGCGAACAATTGACTAATTTTTACTAATTATACCTACTCCACTGAAAAGTTAATTTCAGTTCAATTATCTGGTAGTTATTAATTAATAAGTTTCCGCTAAAGCCTAGGTATTAGCGGAAATATATTAAAATTTTATTCATAGACTTTTAACTCCCATATTCCAGGCCGAGGAGCGTTGTCGGCTGTTGAAAAATATACCCTAAGGAAGCGCATCTTCATCTTTTTCTCCAAAACTAATGGCGAACCAATCGCTGCGTTATCCCTTGCATCTTTGACATTCTCCCAATCTTGTCCATTTTTAGAGGTTTCAATACGGTATGAATAGGTATAAATCGGGAATTCAGGATAGATTTCTACACGGGTAGCCTGAATTTCCTTTTCAAAATCCAATTCAACCCATGCTTCTTCCGAAGGCTTTCCGATCCAAAGCGTTCCATTATTTTCGTCGTTGACATAAGCCGCCTTGAGGATGGTATCTAATGTTGACGAACTTGTGGCGAGGGCTTCTATTGCCAAATTTTTAGTGTGACTAGGAATAATAGGTTCGATCCCTTTATGTGTACTCACCACGTGGACGATCTCGCCGTCTTTATCAAAGTGGAGCTCGTCCATTGCAACTTGACGTAATTTTGCCGCAACATCATAATTATCCATGGTATTAAAACGGTGATACACAATATAATCTTTTCCTTTGTATGTGAGTACGGTATGATGCCCGGTCGATGTGATACGGTCTGGCTGGTCGTTACCGATCAAAATAGGCCGTGTCATACCTTCTTCCCACGGTCCAAACGGTGTTTTACCAGTGGCATAACGCACTTGATAAGTTTTATCCCAAGTGTGCCCATAGGAATACATCAGGTAATAAATGCCGTTGCGTTTGATCATATAGGGCGCTTCAAAAAAATGCGGGGGCGTCACATCTCGCGGATTTTCATTAAAAGAAACCATATCAGCATTCAATTTTACCGCAAGGCACCTCCCCTCAATATTGTATCCAGAATCTGATGATCCCCAATAAAGATAAGCCTCACCATCGTCATCTATAAAACATTCTGCATCGATAGTCTCCACATAATAAAAGGATTTATGCCGTATTAAAGGTTGATTATCTGGACGTGCATTTTTCCAAGGACCCAACGGATTTGGGGCAACTCCCACCCATATTTCCCGACCTACAGTTACATACATATAAAAATTACCGTCCTTTCCTTTGACAACGCTTGGTGCCCAAACACCATCTGGCTTACCAGTCGTACTTATACATTGCTCCCTTGTGGGCCAATTTAGGTAATCACACGTCCAGTTTTTGAGATCCTTTGAACTCCAAACTCCCAATTTTGTAATGTCATCCCAGGAAGTCAGGTCGCTGGTTGCATAGATATAAAAGGTGCCCTTATCCTCAATAATCGCAGGATCTGCATAATATCCCGGTAAAATGGGATTTCCGTTTTCGGGATCATTATACTGCGCATCTTTTTTGATCCACTGCTTTAAAATAGGATTTTCAGTTAATTGTGCCTGAGTAATTTTAGGTAAAAGAAAAAGGCAACAAAGAATAATCAATTGACGCATTAGCATAATAATATAGTTTTATATCTAAAAAATTATATTTGGAATCGTTTTTTCCACCAAAGAAATTCCAAAACGATCCAACTATTTTTAGAGGAGCGCTTTAAAAATTTCTTAAATTTTTTCTGACAAATTGGCTTCAGAATGCAAACTCCTATACTGAGCTATGGAATGGGTTGTTACACGTAATATCTGGAAATCTTCAAGATTCACAGCTGCACTGGTAATATGACTTTCTCCTATATTAAATCCGATCGCCATTTTTTTCTTTATAATTTAAGCTAGGTCAAGTATGTAAATCGATGTGGTTTTTGAAAAACAGATTAATCCTAATTTCAGGGCCAAAAGGGATTTCAATTAAATTCACCTCATTCCAATTCTTTTGACATAGATAACGCTTTACCATCCAACTCCATATTCTTCGTACTGTTTAAAATAATCTGATCTTTAGTAGGATCGGGCAAGTCAATTTTTTCCATTTTTATACCTTGAACATCATCAAATACAAGTGCAGGGCGGAAATCTTTTTCGTCTAAAGTGAATTTGATATTTTTAAAGATAAGACCTTTGGCATGCCTTACATATAAGCCCCATGCAGGTAGCTCACCGAACATATCAAATTCAGGATAGTTTTTTATTTGTTCAGGAACTTGCTTTAATCTACTCAGCGGAACATAGCCCATCCCTTTGGATGCCCTTCCAGGATACGAGATTTCGATATCTTCCAAAACCACGTTCTCAATCGGATGATCAGGCAAACCTACAATGGAAGATGGAAATGGATTATGAAAGTGAGGTCCATGAGGTCCACGAATATCATAATCGATATCTGGCCGCCCAAAAGGAACTTCCACTTTTACATCTTTAATGTGAATATTTTTTATTGCTCCCGGTGCTTTTCCATCTCTATGTCCCAATCGCATAAAAATCGCATTTCCTGTATTGACTGCTCTGATGTTTCGCACGTTGATATTTTCGATAGTGCCGCCATCCACTGCTTCTAATGCAATCGCGGAACGAAACGTATCATATATCTTAATATTTTCAATCGTAATATTTTTAAACCCCCCATAAGAAGCAGTTCCAAATTTAATTGCACTGGCACTTGAACGTATAGTACAATTAGCGATATAAATACTATCGTTGGAATAACCCGGATAATAAGACTTTAGACAGATTCCATCATCAGCTGAATTGACATCACAATTAGTGATCCTTACGTTTTGACAGTCGGTAATATCCATACCATCATTGTTCCAATAGGCGCGATTGGTTATTTTTACATTGTGGATGGTTAAATTATGGCATAATTCAAACGATAGCCCCCAGCCAGCCCCGTTTTTAATATTTAGATCTTTTACTTCCACCTGTTTGCATTCTGAAAAACGGAATAATTTCGGACGAACGGTCTCACTTGGACGCATATTGGTATAACTGTAATTTGGATCCACCCGAATCCCTGAATGGTGCAAACTATCAATATTCAAGGCTAAGGCTCTGCCCTGCCCGTCGATCAGACCATCTCCAGACACAGCTATATTATTGGCCTTGTGTGCCAAAAGCAATGCTAGTTGGGAGTTATCATCATTCTTTGGAGATTTTGGCCTACCCCTGGCATCCATGGATTTATAATCTTCGGGGTTGGTGCTTCCCAGAAGAACGGCATCGGATTCAAGGTAGATCTCTACATTGCTTTTCATTACAATACTGCCCGACAAAAACGTTCCCTTTGGGAAAATAACTTTTCCTCCTTTGCCTTTATTGGCTGCATCAATTGTGGCCTGAATAGCTTGTGTATTCATTGTTATACCATCTGCAACAGCGCCATAATCTATAACATTATATTCTTTCTTGACTTGAGTCTGTATATTTTTATCCGATTGGCATTTGGCTGAAAAACATAAAAATATGCTTAGAATTATCAGCAATAAGGGTTTAATATGATTCATTTTCTTATTTTATTTAGACTTAACGCTATACGTTTTTTTACATTCGTGTTTTTTTTTTAATAAAATATAGCGTCTATTCATACTGATTTCTTGCTGATTTCTCCCGATAGCTAATGGTAGAAAATCAGTTTAAATTGATAAACAAATTTTTAGTCTAAGTTTTCCTAAGTTCACGTTATTGGCAAATTGCTTACTTATTTCCTGCCGAAATGAGCAGGCAGTTCAGCGCTGCTGAAAACTATTTTGAGATGGATAACGGATATACATAAGTTTTTTTGTAAGCGGCAGGTTTAATAATTAGTTGTCAATTTCTCAGAATAAAAATATTTCTCGCAATTTGTATTGAAGACAATAAATTATGATTGATGTCCTTAAAAGATCTAAATTCAAATGTACTTTCAAATTCAGGCATACTCTAATACTATTTTATCATTATGTGATCAATATTTTTGTGACGGATATTATTTCTATAATAAAAAACAATCTCATTTTCAGGATCAGTCTATTAAAATGAAAGTATTTCAAATGATATAAATAAATAAAGCCAAATGAGATTTAAGCATTTTAAAAGTTTTATTTATGGATTTAAGGCCTTAGCCATTTTTATGCACTCTTAATGTAGCTTAGCATGCCATAGATAGGAGTTTATTTGATCAATGTAGAAATCATAGAAATAGGTAAAGGAAATACTGTCCATACAAGGTCCTCCTATTCGTCATCACTTAATCCTTACCAGTTTTTAGTAGGCACAATGTAAAAAGCAACACCGTAACTAATGAAATCTTGTGCATTTTTTTTATGGTCCCATCTATAATTAATTCGGTTTATTTCAATGCAAAAAGAATGTTGATGCAGAGATAAAAGTTTTCTTTCTGGCAAGTAAGACACACATAATAGCGATAAGATTGGATTACGACGGAGGCCATTTTAGAACAGGAAATAGAAGGAAATTTCTAAGACTGACAAAATCAAGAACTCATCAAAAAGTAACAACAGAGGGAGAATTACCTATATGTAAGCGAATCATACAATTTTAGAGAAAGAGATTTTTCATAAATTTGAATATTGAATTTTTGAATAAATAGACAAATTCTTAATTGATGTATTTTGGTTTAATGACGAAAAACTACGTAGACTATCGAATGGAAATAAAAATGGAAAATTATAACATTGTAAACATCTGATTTCAACCGACAATTAAACGCATAATTTAATTGAAAACTTTAAAAGAACACTTTTTCTTTGCAATGATCAAAGCATTGTGCGGTAAAATTGACATGTTTAAATATGCAGACAGAGCTATGAATTTCTACGGACGCAAAAAAATATTCAGAAAATAATTTACTCTAATTTAACTCGGTCCGTTCCAAAATACGGAGAAATACCCAAAAACTTAAGATATTAGTTATAATGGGAATAATTTGATGCTGTTAAAAATGGGAGGTTGTTTTCTAGCCTGAAAGTATTCAAAATAAAAAAAAATAAACAACTCCTCTTACTCCGCATAAAGTAACCTAAACGCAGAGCTTACTGACCTCTCATTTAAGCGCAATAATATAAGTACCGCATTTTTTTTATCAAACATTTATATTAAGTCTTCAGGATTTTTATTTTAGTCGGTTTCCATAATTCTAAAAACCAGATTATGAAGTTCTGCGTTGACCGGTATTTGACATGCGAGCCGACTGTTTTCGGTAACATTCCAAATTTTTGAAAGCGTATTTTTTTCTTCCGTATCTATTTTTTCAGTTATAAAACCCTGGATAATCTGGATATGGCAGGTGCCGCACCAAGCCCTGCCCTTACAATCACCCCACTCCTCGATGTATTTATCGAAAAGCAGTTCCATAAGACTGTGGTATTCATTAACCTTAAAATCGGCACGGCATTTATCTCCAAATCTATCGTAATAAGTGAGATAATAGTTTTCAGTTGCCATGACCTGAGATTTTAGATGCATTTTTATTCACGGTTCTAACTAAATTAACAGTGATCATGATCCAATTTAAAAACAATAGACTAGTCGTTGTATGTGCTTATTGAACTGCCAAAGCATTAAAACCAATATCAGAAATCTGATTATATCCAAGTTTACGCCTCAGAAAAATTAATCAAAATTTAAAGTTTGAGAAAAAATCTTAAAAATGTGACACAATACCTGGGTACATTAGCATTTCTGTGTTTAAAAATTGAAATTTAGTTCTCCCTATTCGTCATGATATGTCAGTCGGTTCCTCTCAATATTTGCTGGAGCTGTATACGGATGTTCTGTCTCTTTACCTACTCCCATGATGTGATTAACTATCCATCCGTTAAATTTAAATACATCTGAAACCATTGAACGATGACAGCGCCACCATACGGCTTCTGAACACATATAAACTGTATGTTGCTTTAATGCGAGTAGTTCCAGTTTATCAATTGCACTTTTGAAAGCTGGAGTTTCCATATAATCTGCATACCCTTGAAAAGAAACGTTCCGCCAAACAGTATTAACGGAGTCGGGACGCGCTTTTCGTCGTCCGCCCAATACCTCAAAATGTATATAGTCAATGTTATTTTCCTTTAAAGCAATTTGCAAAGCTTCCTGATTAAAATGCGGATACTTTCTTGAACCGGGAAATCTTCTAATATCCACCACTAGCATAATCTGAAAGGACTCCAACATTTTTAAAAATTCTTCGATGGTTCGGGTCGAATGTCCGATGGTCCAAATAGTCCTGGTACTCTGTAGCTTATTCATTAAATTATTTGATTATTGAACGATTAAACCATTCTCTTTTAAATCAGACTTCTAAAAATGAACTTTGTGAATATATATATGACTAGTGACTAGTCTTTAACCTTTTTTGGTTTACTTATTTTAAAGATTGTCTCAGTGTTACATTGTAATACTTCAACCCGACACGAATTGCACAATCAGATAAAGCCGTCGCTTTTTCCATTGATCATTTTGCCTATTCTTGATTTTAAAATAACAGAAATTCTGTTTTTCTTCCCGAAAATTTTATATTATTTATTTCTTCTAATAAGCATCCTTATAAATGAGTTCATATGATGAACGTCAAGATATTTAAAGATTAAAGCTAAACGAATTAACCTAAACGCAAGAGTATAATGTTCAGCACACAACTAAAATTCTAGGAATGTCTTATTTTATTAAATAATATATATGAACTTCACAACTGATTTGGAATGCCAGGTTTAACCCTATCTTTTGTGGCACTTCTGATTTTGAAGAAGGCATTTATAGGTTCGTGTAAAATCTATCTTACAGTCAAATTGAAATTTAAAAGCAACTTTCAAGATGGCATACATGAACTTGAAAGCGGCTTTCATTTTTTACAATGAATTTGATTTTTGCATTCCAGATTGAATTATTTGGAAAAACGTACTAAGTTCAACACGTTTCTTAATTTATCCTTTATTCCTCATACGCTGCTCCAAGGCTATATAAAAAATCATTAAAATTCAGACTGTACAGTTTTTGAATTTTATGGAGTTTTGGGAAATAAGGCATCTGCAACGTTTCAATCTAAGAATCATTTGAGCATCTTTTCGCCGTAATAGACCTTATAGATTGCTTCATCATTTCTGAGAATTTTTCAAAATAATAAAATTCAGAAACTCTTTGCGTTAAAATAGAACCTATAAAAAAAACATGAAATAACTTAGTGCGCTCTTTCGTATGAGACCTTCAAAACCAAAGATTTTAAGGGCTTAAAGTTCTTTCAACTTAATATTTCTCCAATAAACTTTAATCCCGCCTCCATCGTGTATTTGCAGGGCAATCTTACCGTTAGCGGCTCCAATTTTTTCATCAGAAAAATCTACCATCTCCACTCCATTCAACCAACTTGTTATCTGATCGCCTTTTACCTTGATTTTCAACTTATTCCATTGTCCATATTTGAGAACACTTTCTTTTTCTGGGGATGGCTTGATCAACCAGCCACGTCCATAGGACTCATAAATCCCACCTGTATGAAGATCTGGTGGAGCCACCTCAACCTGCCATCCGGCTATTTTGGTACCATCTATTTCAGATCTTATAAATACCCCGCTGTTTCCATCCGCTTCTTGTTTAAATTCTAAATTTATTTCAAAATCCTTGTAATCATTTTTGGTTGCAAGATATCCGTACGCTTTATCCGGGCCACTTTCAGAAATTAACAAACCATCTTCAACGTACCATTTTTCAGTGCCATGCACTTCCCAACCATCAAGATTTTCTTCATTAAAAAGCTCTTTCCCAGATTGACAACCCGTTATGATAATACTAAGTAAAATAATAATTAAATTAATTTTTTTCATGTTTCTGTTCTGTTTTTTACTGTTTAGAATTACTACCTGATCAAATGACTTTAAGATAGATTGAAATTTGACCTATTTTTAGCGCTAAATCTTCTTAAGTATCATCTTAAGCATTTTGACATCTCTCAACACAGCCAATGATGAAAAGCGTATTTGGCCAATGACGATCAATTACTATTAAAACTTTCGATATGTCGCATTCAAATATTGATTGGCCTCCTCCTCGGAAAATTTAGCCGCTTTCGCATCCCAATGCAGTGTCTGATTGGGGAAACGTCCCGCTATCGTTCCCAACAGAATGGTCTCCGTTAAGCGCGAGGAATAGGAAAATGGAGCACTCGTTTCATCCTTGCCCAAACAGGCATCGACAAACTGGTGGTAGTGTTTATTGCCCTCAGACTCATAGTCCCTAACCGGTTCTCCCAACCCAAAAGAGGCAACATCTATATCACGATATTCGTCGTTGACGATCAATTTGGGAAGAAGCTGAAAATGCGGAAGGTAAAGCCTCCCCTTTTCGCCGATGAACATTGCTCCCTGGTCATGGAGCTGCTCCCCGCCAGGAAGCATAAGGTCCTCGCGCTGCATATCGGCCCCTACCCCATCATACCATACCCATTTTAGGGTTTCTGCGGTATGTTTTGTACCTGGAAACTCGTAGGTGACCATATTTTTCTCTGGAAAACTGAAACCGTTAGGTTTCCTGCAGGTGGTCGTTATGGTCCTGGGGACATCCAGTTCAAGGGCGTTGTAGGGTGTATCAAAGATATGTACGCCCATATCACCCAGGGTCCCGCAGCCGAAGTCCACGAGCTTGCGCCAGTTGCTGGGGTGGTAGACGCCCTCCTGATATGGGCGATCCGCAGCCGTGCCCAGCCAAAGATCCCAGTCAAGGCTTTCTGGCACGGAATCCTTGCCCTTAGGTTCAGGACCGTCAAATCCCCAGTTTTTTGGGGACCATGCCCTTACCGTATGCACCTTGCCAACTATTCCTGATTGGATCAACAGCGTGGCCAGTTTGTAATCGTAGAATGAATGTACCTGGATACCCATCTGTGTCACCAGGTTTTTATCCTCGGCAAGTTTCCGCATCGCCCGGGCCTCGGTTACATGGTGCGTCAACGGTTTTTGACAATAGACCGGCTTGTCCATCTCCATGGCCATCATTGATACCGGTGCGTGGGTATGGTCCGGGGTAGAGACAATGACAGCATCGATCTTTTTGCCCATCTCTTTAAAAAGCACCCGATAATCGGAATATATCTTCGCATTGGGATGTAACTTCTGGGCAGCCCCCAGGTAGTCGGAATCAACATCACAGAGGGCTACCACATCCACCTGTGGGTGAGACGCAATGGCCTTTAGATCATTGCTACCCATGCTCCCGATCCCTATGTGTGCCGTGCGCAGGCGTTTGTCCTTTGCAAATGCCCATACTCCCGAAGGCAATAGTGCCATTGAGGAGAGGGCGGCCGCACCTTTGATAAATTCGCGTTTGTTCATATTGGTTGTGCTTTAAAGATTACCTATTAGTTTTAGATCTCAATATTTCTAAACCAGAAAGAAATGTTATAAAACGAAAAATCGATTCAATCGGTCTTTAACGTCTCCATTCTGATTAATTCTTTAATTTCTTCTACTTCCTTCTAACTTCAATCCTTTAAACAGCGCTTCCGGTACAACCGATGCTTTTATAGAAATCAACTAGGCCGTAAATATCCATATTGTTCTAATTCAAAGAATTGGTACTCTAAAGTGAATCTGATTA
This sequence comes from Flavobacteriales bacterium, assembly GCA_038199845.1. Classification (GTDB taxonomy): domain Bacteria; phylum Bacteroidota; class Bacteroidia; order Flavobacteriales; family Flavobacteriaceae; genus Leeuwenhoekiella. Next base: position 16,348 of record JBBPYO010000441.1, on the reverse strand, counting down.
CTCTGCTTTCGTTTAAGAAAGCTTTAAATGTTACCATTTCAAGTTCCTTCCGTATAAATGTGTCAAAATACTTAAACTTATCAGAACTATAAATTATCACGCTCCGATAATTGTCATTTTCAATCTGATTTTTGTATTGTAGACCATCATCATGTTTTGTATTATTAATCAAAAATAGAATTATCAATTCCATTGGTAATTCAAACATAATGGTATTGTTTAAATATACCTAAAAAAAAGTGCATCAATAGAATCTAACGGGTTTTGAATTCTTTGAATTTCGGAAGAAATGAGTTAAATACTGAAAAGTCTTAATAATCACATTGCTATTGATCATTTGACTTTCTCCTAAAGATTAAAACTTACATCTATAATTATTTATTTACATTGCTTATATAAGTAATTGGAACTCTTTGTTGTCGTAATATTAAATCAGTTTAACCTATATAATTCAGATAGATAGGTGGAATTTATAAATTTCGAAATACGACATTATAAACTATTAACTACTTAAAAGTGGTTTTTCTATATTTAAACGTATAAAAAACTCGGTTTAAGATTATTGAAATCTGACAAAATCAAGTGGGTCGTGGGTTCTCCATAAATTAAAAGACGATCTATAAATTGCTGAAGATGGGACTGATCTCTAAGTACTGCTTTCATGAAAATATTATGTGGACCGGTAATTCTATACAGTTCAATAATCTCAGGAAAATCCTTTACCTGCGCATTAAATACCATCATTTTCCCACTGAAAATTTTAAGCATTATCATCACTTCAAGTCCGAAACCTAACTTACTATGATCCAGCTGAATTTTATAAGCTTTTATAACACCGTTTTCTTCCAACTTTTGAAGACGTTCTCGTACTGAGGAAGGTGAAAGCCCAATTTTTTTACCAATTTCTACCAAAGATACCCTAGAGTTTAAATAAATTCTGCTTATTATTTTTAAATCAATAGCATCTACCATAAATAAAATTTTAATTCCCTTAAATCTACATTAATACAAGGAAATAACCAAATAATGCCATAAAATCAATTTTATAAGACGTTGTATTCACAATACCTTTGTATAATGGATACATTACTTTTATTTTTGATCATTGGAATTTCTCTTGGTTTCTTTATTCAAACTATTATTGGTTTTGCCGGGGCTTTAATAGCGCTTCCTTTCTTGTTAATGGTAATGCCATTAGCGAGTGCTGTCGCCTACCTTTCTATTTTCTATTTTATTTCGAGCCCCTACTATTTGATTAAAGAATGGAAAAATATAGATAAACAACTTTTAAAAAAATTAATAATTTCCTCATTAACGGGGGTGGTTGCTGGTATTATACTACTAATCTATGCCAAGCCTATTTTGTTGAAAAAAGCCTTGGGACTATTTATAATTTTCTTTGTTTTAAACAGTATACGACCAAAAAAGGAATTGCGAATTGGTGCTAAAATGAAATACATATTCGGTTTTCTAGGAGGGTTTTTTTCCGGTGTTTTCTCAACAGGGGGACCATTATATGTTATAGTAGTTAAAAACGTAACACCAGACGTACGAACCTTTCGTGCAACAATGTTTGGAGTATTGGGCTTAGTAACAATTGTACGACTACCAATTCTTGCTATTGGAGGTGTTTTGACCATCGACCAACTCTATAATTCATTAATTGTACTACCCTTTTTTGCTTTTGCTATTTTTCTGGGAAGAAAAGTATACCTTCAATTGAACGAAGCTCTTTTAAAGAAAATAATACTTGTATTGCTGTGTATTTCAGGAATTTTACTACTTTTTTAATATGATCAGTTAGATCACAAACAAACGTATTCCTCAAAATCCTTATGTAAGCCTCTTTCATCACTCTGCTACTTTCTTTCAAGTGAAATATAGCAATGAAAACAAGCGTAGCGACGGCCATAAATTAGACTACGATCTTCTCCAATATTTACTTCGGGTAATTCACATTTTCAAAAGAAAGATTAGCTATAGAATAAGTGTTAAGAATATAAATTCCACACCTATTTCTTGAACATATTCAAATAGATTTCCCCTAAAATTTGGTATCTACGGAATAATAAAAAAAGGTAAAAACATACATGCTTTATTCAGGCTTTTGAGTATTTGTGAGCTGAATCTTATTAATAAAGTTGGACTTTATAGATTTTATTCTTTCGCTAAGTAATTGTCACCAGTTCTTTTTAAAAATTCTATTCTTCAGCTTAACTTTTGCCATATTGCTGAAAGCCATGGCTATAAACAAATTCTTCTATCCTTTTGTTTCGAGTTTAGATCACAAAACCAGCTCAGCTATTGAAGGATTTAAGAGCCAAATTGACCCCTTCAAATATTATTTAAAAATCCTTCTTCTTTGAAATGCGCCAAATTAAGAAAGTGGGCACAAAAACCCAAAGAACCAATAGACCAGATGATAGAAACAATCCAAAATTAGTTCCAAAGAATTTTTGAAAAACGGCCCCGGTATACCCTAAAAGTGCTGAAATATCAAGCTTTAAAAGAATCATTACCCGCGACAAATCAATGGGATTTAGCATCGTGGCCAGCAGCGAAAATTTATCCAAAGGATACTCTTCAAAATAGAGTAATGACATCAAAAAGATACCGTCATAAATTACGGCCATAAACAGCCATAGTAGAATAGCATAGCCAAAACCTTTTATCCTATTTTCGTTGGAAAGGGTAATTACAAAGGCCAAGGCGGTAAAAATAAAAGTCAAAAATGCGCCGGTCACCAGTAAAAGAGAAAAATCCCAAATAGCGTTACTGTTGAAGATTCCATAAAAAATAAAGGGCAAACCCAGACCTAAGACCAAACTCATGGCAAGCGAGGTGGCAACTCCAAAATATTGACCTAAAAATATAGCGCTTCGTTTTACGGGCTGCGCCAAAAGAAGTTCGGTAAACTCCCGAGAATTATAATAGTACATCACCCCAAAAATAGTCCCGATGAGTGGCACCAAAATAATGATTACGTTCATCAAGGTGATAACTGCTTTGGAAAGGTCATTGTTTAAAAACAAAAGTACCACGCCTAATAGCAAATAAAATAGAAAGTACACATAACTCCAACGGCTGCGGACTAAATCGTAAAAACTGTATTTTAATATTTTAAGCATAACTTGAAGATAAAATGGAGGCTATGGCATGTTCAAAATCGGGTTGTTCCGTTTTCTTTTTCAACTCAGAAATACTTCCTTTGAAATAAATTTTCCCTTCCAAAAGAAATACGATTTCATCTGAAATTTCTTCTACAAAACTTAAAATGTGTGATGTGATAAGAATGGTTTTTCCCTTATCCTTTTCAGAGTTGATCAGATTTTTCAATCGTAAATGAGAGATCGGATCCAAGCCATTGGTAGGTTCGTCCAAAATCAACAATGGACTGTCAAACATAAAGGCAAGCACCAAGTTCACTTTTTGCTTGGTGCCACCGGAAAGGTTGGCCAACTTTTTATTGAGAAAAGGCTGCAGTTTGAAAAGTTCGATCAGTTCCTCTTCTTTGGTTGTCTTGGCATCTCGTAAATCCTTTATCATGTTTATAAGCTCGTTGACTTTCAGGTTTCCTGGAAAGTTGGCTATTTGGGGCAAGTAATCAATTTCATTTCGGTATTTGAAATTGTTTTTTAATGGTTTGCCATCAATTGAAATTGCCCCTGAATCTGGCAAAACCATTCCCAAAATACATTTTATCAGCGTGGTTTTTCCTGAACCGTTTGGGCCAAGCACCGAAAAAATACCACCACGCTTTATAGACAGGTCTATACCTTTGAGTACTTCGTTTTTTTCAAACTTTTTATATAATTCCTTAACTTTTATCATGGCTTATTTTTCTCATTATTGGATGGTCGTCGGCCAAATTATCCGGTGTGAAAACAGGCGATACTTTTTCTGAAAAGTCAATGAGGTCCATAAACAGGCTTCGCAGCAAGATTATGGCCTCTGGGGTACGGTTCACGATGTAGCTGAAAAGCTTTACAGGCCGGTACGGAACATCACCGATACCATCTTTGTCAAGATCATAGCCAGTGTAACCGCTCCAATGATTTTTATCAAAAACATTATCATTCAGATTGCTATTGTACGAAAGATCAAAGGAATTGTATAAAAAATTGTTGTTTTCGAACCTATTACCATAAATCGCCCCACGCACACGCAGCGCCCATCCATTGCCAATGAAGTTATTGTGAAGGTAATTTATCCGGTTGGTGCCCTCAATGCTGATACCAATTGTGTTATCTTCAAAAGTGTTACCTATGATCTGGGCATCGTTTATCTCCTTGAGCAACAAACCATAAGAAGCCGTTCCCCAGTTTTCCCTAAATGTATTGTTGCGCATATCAATAAATTTGGAAAACATAACCGCTACTCCTGCGCCATTGTTCTCAAAGACATTGTTTTCATAAACATCATGGTTCGAAAACATAAAATGTAATCCATAGCGGATATTGTTATGACTGTGATTATTCGTAACTGTACAATTATCGGCAAATTCCAGATAAATTCCATCCCTCACATGTTGAATATCATTGTCCCTTATTTCTATGTTTTTGGAACTCCATAAATGTATGCCATTGCCCGAACCAAACTCATCAATCGCATCACCCACAATTCTGTTATTTAAGATTTTGCCGTGAGTTGCTTTTTCGAGGTAAATCCCGAAAAACAGTTTTTCTAGCACTAGATTACGGAGCTCAAAATTCGTGGTCTTGATCATTCTAATGGCCGCATTGTCTTTGGTGTAACTTGTACCCACGTTGATAATTTTTAGGCCGTCAATGGTCACATGATTTGCGGTAACGGTAAAAATCTCGCCTTGGTTTTCCCCATCGATTACCGGAAGATCTTGGCCCAATATTATTAAAGGTTTGTCAATATGGATATTGGACTCCCTATATATACCTTTTTTGATCACTAGGGTGTCAAAGTCCGTCGCATTTTCAATCCCTGCTTTGACCGTTTTTACCTCGCAGGTTGGACAAATAGTAATAGTTTTCGCCAAAAGTGAATGTACGATCAACAAAAAAGAGACTATAAAAAAAGTACGTAGGTAGCCCATTATCAAGTGATCAGAAATTGAAAATTTTTGTTCGCCTTAATCCTATATGGCCTTTTTTTAGAAATGCTAACATACTGTTGCCCCATTAAATGAAAAAACTTTTGATTGATATTAAATACAAGTTTACCCTCCACTGCACAATAGTGTGTATACTTCAGCAAAGAATGCTCAAACAAAAAGGCCCCTTTCTCCGAATCAGTGCTAAGAATCTCTGAAGTGTTGGTTTTTACTGTTTTTTCAAAGTTAAATTGACAAAAACACTGTACTTCTACGATGTTGTTTATGATATACATTTTTTTAAAATTGTTAGTCACTGGCTTATCTAGACTTTCATTGAAGGTTCAATACATATAAAGAAATTCCTTTGCACAAAAAATACATTATTGCCGACTTTGACTGCATATTGTAACTAAAAACTGTCCGCTGCTATTGACAACTGCCCACTGGGACTGCATACTGTAACGGAAAACTGCTCGCTGCTATTGACAACTGCCCACTACGACTGCCTACTGCAACTGCAAACTGCCTACTGCCCCACCGCATCCCTAATCTTTCCCACAATATCCGTAATATGAATGCGATAGACGATCGGTATCCCTCGTTCTTGTGATCGACTCGATAAATCCTTTATGAACCTCGGTTCCTTGCCATTCTTTTGTGATATGGTATTCTGTACTCCTTCGGCAAACCGACGAAGGTATTTCTTGGCCGTGCTTCCCTCAAGTTCCTCAAAATTACCATGAACCAAAACAGAACGCCATTGTTCTATGGATAAAATATCGTCCACTTGAAAGGCGACTCTAGCATTTTTTTCCATTGCCTTGATCTTGTATCCAGGCGAGGAATATCCTAAAATGCATTTTTCTTCCGCATCATGAAAATAAGTTATTGGAATAATATGTGGAGATTCAGCAAAAATATAAGCCAAACGACCAATATAATTTTCTCCAAGTAATTGCAGGCATTCCGCTGTTTCCATATTCTTTATGGCTACTCTTTCGTTGTCCATTGATTCCATCCGTTGGTGTTTATTTAATTGTAAACCGTTCTTTTATCTCCAGCCATGTAAAAAGTTCTCCTGTTTGTTCGGTCTTTACCACACCCGCTGTTTCCTCGCTTTCAAAGGCCGATAGAAATTCCCCCATGGGGCTGGTAATATTTTTACTGATAAGATAGGTAGCTTTTGTGGCATCTATCAATTTGCCTGGCTTGTCAAAACCGTTGACTAAGAAAAGTTCTATTTTGGCGCTATCCGTTTCTTTTAACGAATTCATCATACATTCTATAGAATCAAACTTAAATGCTTTTCCCTTTTTGGTCACGTATTGTGCAGCATGTTGTTGATCTACAATGGTCATACTACAATAGGAACAGGCGTCCGATCCGTAATTAATACGTTCGGGACTGACGCTGCAAGACGTTAATAGCAATGGCATAATAAGCTGTAGAAGAATCTGTTTTGTCATTTTCATTTTATTTTCGATTCAAATATTGAGATTTTAGTCTTTGTAAACGCTTTTCCTCTTGATTTTTGCTCACTGCTTGAGTAGCTGATCAAATGGAAGAAGTATACAAAAATCTATAGGGCTGCCAAATTATGCGATTCTTGTTTCTTTGCCGAGTTTTCACTTTTCCATCCGATAAAAAACGCCACAATGGTCAACATCATTCCTGTAAACATCATCCAAGCTCCAGTTGCGGGCAGAGAAGTAACGTCAAAATTCAACATTTTCTCGTAGCCAAATAATGGAGGACTATACGTCATGGGCGTACCATCGGGATGTGTTAGTTTCATAATGGCATTGGGATTCAGATTGCTACCATAATCGGTCATCCAATTATTAAAGTCATACATGCCTAATACCCCTAAAACAGACATTAGCATAAACCAGCCTAAAAACCATTTATAGCTTATTTTTTTAAAGAAGCCCAAGAGTCCGATAACTACACCCAAAGCGACCATTCCGATTATGACTTTTGGAAAAACCCCGAATTCCCACATGTCCTCAGGTTTAGGAATGGTACGCATACCGATATAGTGGTTTAGGCCATCGATATTTTGAATATCGAATTCCTCTTCGCCCTCTATTCCCCTAATGTAAATATTCATTCCCAATGGATCAGGATATTGCGGCGCTCCCAATTCAATGTTCCATAGAGGAAACTTAAAGAGTCCCAACAATAACAAAGAACCGATAATCATTAATAGACTTGCTTTTTTCATTATAGTATTTTTTGTCATTCCCAACCTTCGGCCTCTCTCTGGATAAACTCCAGCAGGAATATCTCAATTAAAATATCTCGCAACAATTCCGGTAGATCCATTTTCTTAAAAAAAGCGGGAAGGTCTTGAAACACAACCCGCTTATCTTTTAAAAAAATAAAATAGGAAGATGCAAACTAGTCACCCAACGACCAGGTTAGCTCCGTATTTGAATCAGCGGGAGACACTCTAACATATCCAGACATCTCTTGATGCAGTGCGGAACAGAAGTCCGTACAATAAAATGGCCAAACACCTACTTTTTTAGGATACCAGACCAAAGTTTCGGTCTGACCGGGCATAACCAACAGTTCCGAATTCTCGGCTCCAATAACGGCAAAGCCATGCGGTACATCATAATCTTGCTCTAAGTTTGTCAAATGAAAGAATACCTTATCCCCGACTTTGACCCCTTCGATATTATCAGGATTTAAGTGGCTTCGGATCATGGTCATATAAACGTGGACTTCTTTGCCCTCGCGTTCTACCTTAACGTTCGCATCTGAGATGGTCGCTTGGGGATGCTTGTTCTCGTCAAGTCGATAGATCTTCTTCGATTTTGACTGTATCAGTTCGGCAGGCACCATCGAAGCGTAGTGTGGCTCTCCAATAGTTGGGAAATCAGAAAGTAGTTCCATTTTATCGCCCGTAATATCGTATAACTGGGCAGATTGAGACACCTCAGGCCCTGTTGGTAGATAACGGTCTTTTGTAATCTTGTTCATAGCCAGCAAATATTTACCCCAAGGCTTTCTAGAGTTTCCACCAGGGATACTCAAGTGGCCCGGAGAATAATAGGTAGGCTTGCGATCTAAAATTTCCCAAGTGCCTACTTTCCATTTTACCACTTCCGAAGATATAAAGAAAGTTGTATAGGCATTGCCCTCACCATCGAATTCGGTATGCAATGGTCCAAGACCGGGCTGTTTTACAGTGCCGCCCAGTACGTCTTCAAAATTGAGAATGGGAATACCGTACGCCTCACCGTCAAACTTTTCATTCTTAATAGCATCTAGCATCTTCGTAAAAGAATGCACAGTCAGGTCAGCAGAAAGTTTTCCGTTACCTACGATATACTCTCCGGTGGGATCGACATCGACACCGTGGGGAGATTTTGGCGTTGGCAGAAAATAGACCAGACCTGGTAGTGTAGAAGCATCAAGCACCCGAACCTCATTTTTAATTGTCGACGTGGCCATATGTGTATCTTCATCGTATACATTATGGGCGTAATCTACTTTCTCGGTCGTGAATTTGCCCTCCTTTATGTATTCTTCGGCCTTCTTCCAGTTAACGGCAGCAATAAAATCCTTGTCGTTTTGAGAAGCGTTCACTTCAAGGAGCGTATGGGCCTCTTCGGTATTATAGGTAGTCATAAAAACCCAACCATGGGATTTATCCCTGCCTGGATGAACCAGGTCATACGAAAAACCGGGCAGTCTTATCTGAAACGAGAGATCCATATTACCGCTTTCTTGATCCACCTTCAAGAAGGAAAGGCTCGCCTTAAAATTTCCCTTATAGTCCTTGATAGGCATATCCTTTTGGGGGATCGGTATCGCAAAACGGGTTCCGGCAATGACGTATTCCGTGTTTTCGGTAACAAAAGCGGAGCTGTGATTCCCTGCGCTATTGGGGATTTCCATGATTTCGGCCGTCTCAAAGGTACTTAGATCGACACGGGCAACCCTTGGGGTATTATTACCATTCATAAAGATCCATCGCCCGTCAAGCACACCATTGGTCTGCGACATATCGGGGTGATGGGTGTCGTCCCAAGGGATAAAACCAAAAGTGGTGTTCAACATCGGTTTGGTCTCCTCGTTGTAGCCATAGGCCTTTTCAGGATCCTGAGAGAACACAGGAACCACTTTTAAAAGCCTTCCGGAAGGAATGCCGTACACTGCCAATTGGCCGCTGAACCCTCCGGATAGAAAGGCATAGAACTCATCATATTTCCCAGGTTCCACATATACACGTTCTGCAGCATTGGAACTCAATGCCCCGGTAGATTTTTCACCTTGTTCTTTGCAACCCGCAAAGACAGTGGCAAGAGCTATAAACGCAAAGGTTATATAGTTGACTTTTTTCATGATGTTTGGTTGTTTATTGAATTAAATATGTTGTTTTAAAGGGTTCTGAAATATTCCAGTACCGCCCTCGCTTGATCTTCGGTAAGGCCTTGATTGGCCATCGGCGCTCCATTGAATTCCTGCAAAAGATCTTTTGCTAATGGGTCTTCGGTAACCATGCCCTGTGGGTTTAAGATCATATTCATGACCCATTCTGGACTACGTCTTTCCAAAACACCTTTGGGAGCGGGTCCAATATATTTTTTGTCAGGTTTATTGCAGGCCAGGCACATTTGTTCATAGACCTCTTTTCCCTTTACCGCCAAAGCTTCATCTATTTCGGCATCCAAGGTCACGGATGTTATTGGTCCAACTCCTTTGTTGTCGAGCTCAATTCTTTGTGATGCAGGTGTTCCCGTATCCGAAGGGGCTTCGATAGTCGTTTCAGTCTTTTCTTGTTGTAGACGAATGCCATCCTTTTTCTTTTCTTCCTTTCCCCCACAGGCAATTAGCACTACAGAAAAAAATGTTGCGATACATTTAATTTTTAGATTCATCTTTTAGTGGATTTTAAATTACAAGTCAAAAGTATGGGCTAAAAAGAAAGAATAATATGATATTTATCATATACAGGATAATAATATCTTTTAATCTTAATTATTTTAAAAACAAGATTGATTAAATAACGCTATAACCTGAAATTTTAAAAACACAAATAAAGTAGGCTTTTCTTTAAAGCTCCCTTGCCCTTCAATGAATTTCATAAAATTAATTCCTGTTTGTCAACTAAAAGATAACAACAGAGAGTTTTGTGGGATTTGGATATTTTACGCTTAGGTTATACGATTAAGCAGTTATAGTACAATAATGCGGTAAATATTAAAAAGGTTATGATTACGAACCATAACTCTGCTTTAATTTGATATCTAATTTTTGAAACTCTCAACCTTAAAAGATTAAAAAGATTATCCCATTGAAAAGGATCTTATTGATTGAAGACGACAACATTCTAATGGAAAGTACAGCACAGTAAACGGAACTTTCGAAGTATGATTTCTATATAGCATTATTTTTTTTTAATAGAAAATCCCATATATTAAAAGCGATCCTACAAATATAGCCGGTGTAGCAACTCACAACTTGATTCATATTTTTCCATTTTTAAGATGGAGAATTTATCTGATCAAATACCGCAATATTAAAATCGTTGATGTGTTTAAATTGTATCGAATGAATTAAGTTTTTCTTTTATTACATGACGAGAATCATATTATACGTGGCCTGATGATTATAAGTTTACCGATTTAAACTAAAATCAAAACTGGAATGAAACACATACTGATACCAACTGATTTCTCGGATAACGCATGGAACGCTTTGATTTATGGGATAGAAATGTTTAAAAAAACAAAATGTACCTTTTATTTGACAAACGTGAATCCAATTCCACCTTATTCTGGAGTGGGAACATCAATGCATGCGGCAGATGAAAGGTATAAGGAAGTAATTATAAACGAAAGTAAAGCGGAATTACTGCGCTTATTTGACCGAATAAAAAGAGAAATTCCTCTTAATATCAATCATACTTTTGTACCTCTTGCACTCTATGATTTTTTTGCGGATGCAATAAAACGTGAATCCGAAAACAAAAAAATTGCGATGATTATTATGGGTACCAAAGGCGCAACGGGACTCAAAAAAGTGACTATCGGAAGCAATACAGGTGATGTGATCACTAAAGTAAAATACCCATTACTAGCGGTTCCCGAAGATGCACACTATAAAAAGTTTAAAGAGATCGCATTCCCTACCGATTATCAGATTGAATACAATATAAATGTATTGGACACTTTAATCGAAATGGCAATCCTGAATAAAGCCGAAATTCGTATCCTCCATATTTCTAAGAATGGAAAGGAATTAAGTGAAGAACAGCAAAAAAATAAGAATTTCTTACATGACTATCTTAAAAATATAGACCATAGTTTTCATTTCCTGACCGGTTCAAATCTTGGAAATTCAGTTCAATGTTTTACCGAAAGTAGGGACATCGATCTGATTGCGATGGTGGCCAAAAACCAGAACTTTTTCCAACGGATATTGTTTACTCCAGAGGTGGAGAAAATTAGTTATCATATAAAAGTGCCTTTTTTAGTATTACATGAATAATAGAATATACGTTGCGAATTATGACAATTTCCCCCTGATATAGAAAAATCGCTATAAGTTGCAGTATTCTCAGGACAAGGAATTTTTCACTTTTTTGAGGTAATAATAAACATTTGGATAAGGAGATTTGTTTGAAGATAGAGAAGTAGAAATACAGAATAGAGATAGCTCTATGCTTATTCAAGATCTATGCAACAAACAAAGATACTTTTAAACTTAAAAAATATTTAATCTGCAAATGCACTAAATATAGTAATGAAAAATACCTTTTTTAATTCGGATAGAATTGTCCGAATTAAAAAAATATATTATCTTTGTTCTATTATTAAAACCAGGAAAATGTTTTCAAAAGCATGTGAGTATGGAATAAGAGCGGCAACCTATATAGCCATGCAATCGTTAAACCATAGAAGGGTCAGTCTAAAGGAAATCGCCGAAAAAATAGATTCTCCGGCAGCCTTTACTGCAAAGATCTTACAGATCTTATCCAAACATAATATAGTTGACTCTATAAAAGGTGCTTACGGAGGTTTCGAAATATCCACAGCACAGATCTATAGATTGAAACTTAGCAAAATCGTCAATGCCATAGATGGTGACAGAATATATGCAGGCTGTGGATTGGGTCTTAAACAATGTAACGCCGACAAACCTTGCCCAGTACACGATAAATTTGTCGATATACGAAATGATTTACAACAAATGCTTGAGAATACCAGCCTTTATGAAATGACAACAGGTCTTGAAATAGGATTAACCTATTTAAAGCGCTAAAAAAATTTGACCCTAATTCGGACAAATTTGTCCTATTAAGTTAAAAATTGAAATCAATTAATCAAAACATCGGTAACGCGCAACTGTCAAGTGTTTCGGTATTGTAGAAAATATGAAGGGAATATCAAATACAAAAATCATGGAATCAACAAATAAGCCCGTATTAACTCCTTTAGCACTGGGCAGCATTTTTAAAGTGCTACAGGTAGAAGGTTTGGCAGGAATGAAAATGCCACCACATTACAGCACTCAAGAAGCGGTAATAGTTATTCAAAAAGGGGAAGCTCTTTTGCAAATGCCAGATGGAGAGCATCTTTTAAAAACAGGAGATAATTTTATCGTTCCTGCCAAAAAAGAACATTCCCTGACCATTATAAAGGACTTAAAGGCATTAGCCATTATGACCGTAGAATCTGAAATAAATTTTATATAAACAACAATCATGGACACGACTTTAGATAAAACAATAGGCCAAATGGTAGCGGAAGATTACCGGATCGCGCAAGTTTTCAAAAATCATAAAATTGATTTTTGTTGTAAAGGAAATCGCAGTATGGAGCAGGTTGCCAATAAGAATAATCTTGATTTAAATGCGCTCATTGAAGAAATAGACGAAGTAAAAAGAGAGCGCAATAATGATAATACCGATTTTAAATCGTGGCCATTAGACCTGCTTGCCGATTATATTGAGAAAAAGCACCACCGTTATGTGGAGACACAAATTCCCATTTTAAAGCAATACCTGAACAAACTCTGCAAGGTACACGGCAAAAACCATCCTGAACTTTTGGAAATTACCGAGCATTTTAATACTTCGGCCGGTGAACTGTCGATGCATATGAAAAAAGAGGAACTGATACTCTTCCCCTGGGTGCGCAAAATGGTAAAAGCTATGCAAATGAACGAATCTCTTGAGAGACCACGTTTTGATACGATCAAAAATCCAATAGGTGCAATGATGCAGGACCACGAGAACGAGGGCGAACGCTTTAGGTTGATTGCTGACTTAAGTAATGATTATACTCCGCCAGCAGATGCCTGCAATACCTACCGTGTGGCTTTCTCATTACTTAAGGAATTCGAGGAAGACCTACATCAACATATTCATCTGGAAAATAATATTCTATTTCCCAAAGCCGAGATTTTAGAGCAAAAATTCAATTCATAACCGTTCATGAAAACCAAACCTATAAAACGGAACAAAGCATTACAAGAAGTTAGCCGTGAACATCATCACGGTCTACTGCTCTGTTGGAAGATAAGAACCGGTTTCTCAAAATCAATCCCTGAAATGCGTATCAAAAAATATGCGGACTGGTTCTATACCACTCATTTGATCCCTCATTTTAAGCTGGAGGAAAATCATATTTTCCCCATTTTGGGCAACAATAACAAACTGGTCAAAAAAGCTCTTTCACAGCATAAAAGACTTCATCGTCTTTTTAACGAAAAGGAATCTCCATCTAAATCGCTGAGCTTGATTGAGGAAGAACTCGAACAACATATCCGTTTTGAAGAGCGGACACTTTTTAACGAAATCCAAAAAATAGCAACTGAAAATCAATTAACGTCAATTTCTAAAATTCTTAACGATGAAAAATTCAATGACAATACCGATGACCCATTCTGGGTCTGAAAAAAAAGTAAGCGAACTATCAAAATTGTACAACAGCCTCTTGAATGAATTCAAAACAGGGCAGATAGGTTATGGGGCAATTGCAGTTTTAGCCCAAAGCTGTATAGGATCAGCAGCAGTAATGATTTTGTTTATGAACGATATGCCCACAACTATTAAAATGATCCTTGTGTTTTTAGTAACTCTCTTCTGCATGTCCTTTAATGCGGCGGTGCTGGCACAATTGAAATCCAAAATCACTTTTAACCTACTCATATCAAGTGTTGTTTTTAGTAGCGCTATTATTTTAGCCAATTTATTTTAAGGTATTTAAACGAGATTTATATAATCATTTATTTAAGTCAAAGTTCAATTAATAAGAGGAAAACTGAGCTTTAACGTATGCAAAATAAATTGGATAAAATCATCTCTTTAATAATCAAATTCAGTTGTAAGTATCTTTTATCTTTCTTAAAACTTTCCATTAGAATGATTATAAGAATAGCGTGATGCTAATTTAAACAATACTACTTTCCATTCTTGAAAAAAGATCCTAGTGCTTAAGCGTTAGGATTTTCTTTTTTAATTACCGAATGTTTCTTTTTATGCGTAAAAGATAGCCTTTACTAGCAAGAGACTCTTTTCTTTTAGTATGGTAACCACGTCGTACTACTTTGTCTTTTAAAAATTTATTAGCAAGAGAATGTCCAACCTATTCTCTAACGAAGAATTTAATAAATACAATTCAGGATTCTCATTCAATACTGCATTAGTATTAGCAACGTAGTAAGATGTATATAAAAGCCTTTGATCTGTTCCTATTTCTGTTCTGTTTTTAGATATTTGTCTTCAAAATATTTCCATTTTTTGATCGATTTCGGTCATTTTTAAGTCAGTTTTACCTGTTTATTGCTTGATTTTCGCTTGTCCAACATCATTTCCAAATAATGGATTATAGTCGAATGCCAAAAATCAAGGAAGTAAAGAAATCAAAAAACCTCGGACCGAGACCACGAGGTTAAAAAATGAATTTTTTAATTTTTAGGCATGTCTTAGGAAGTAAAAACCTACTGGCAAGATTTAAAAAACGTTTATAATATTATTCTTTTTAGTGTGTCATTAAATCTTCACAAACTTATTTCACCTAAACTGGTCTTCGTTTGGTGGACTGATTTTTCAGTATTTTCCAATGCGTTTTCAATTATTATAGAATTACCCTTCAGCACTTCTTCTTTTACTAATGTTCTGTAATATTCAATTCCATCCAAAAGATTATTGCAAAAACCTTCCCAGTTTTTAAGCGTTCGTTTATCGGGATCTTGGGTGCGGGAAATTTGTTGTTCGAGAAAATCGATATATAATTCCAATTCCCGCACAAACATATGAGGCCTGTCTGTTTGGTTTATGAGGTTGGATCGGCCATAAATATGATCCGTCATTTCATGCAAAGTAGAAACTTTTGAGAAATTGACAATATTGGGACCGGGACAAATAGTAACTGCCTTTTGCTTTTTAAGAAATGGCATTTCATAATTTAAGGGTGCGGCATTACTAAGTCCCACACAAAGACATTCTTTACTAAGCAAATCATCTTTTTGCTGTTTCTTTTCTGGAGTTGATAATTCACTTTCTTCCAACTGTTGAAGCTTTAATTTTTGATATTTTCGGGAAGCGGTGCAAATTGGTTTTTTAGTAAATTCAGTATTGGAAACCAAAAACTTCTCGGTACACGGACTTCCCGGAGCTCCTTTTGCTATGCGGCCCAGCCTTTCGGTTTCTGCACTTGTACCTTTTAGATAATTAAAAGCCACTCCAAGAGGTGAAGATTGGCTTCTTACCACATCTTTTTCTTTAGAATTTAAAAGCAGTTGCAGTGTTTCTTGATCTACTGTTGTGGCTTCTGGGCATAACAAAAATGGTGTTCCCCAGCCTGTACTGTCCACTTTATAATAATCATGTAGTAAATTATCTTCTTCTGAAGTTCCAATCCCCCCTTGCACAGTGATCTTTATGGGATGAGGTTCAGAAAATCCGGGTTGTCCTTTTCTTAATATTGCTGGATTGTATAAGCTGAATAAGCTATCCTGAAGTTCCTTCTTTTTTTCTTTAAATTCATTTAAAATGGGGCCCAGAAGCAAGCCCTGCGTAGCAAAAACATGTCCGCCACAATTTAATCCGGATTCAATTCTAAATTCGCTTACCCAGATTCCTTTTTTAGCCAAATATTTACCCTGAATGAGGGCTGACCGATAATCACTTACTTTTATAACCACTTTTTTATGAAAATGTCCAGAAGCATCGGCGTCGAAATTCCTGAAGTTTTCCATATAATTATACAATCTGGGATTGAGTCCTGCGGAAAAAATAATCGCAGAATCCTTTAAATC
>JBBPYO010000440.1:0-3324 GCA_038199845.1 Flavobacteriales bacterium | reverse complement strand
GGTTCGCCCTTGGTGTGCACTCCGGGTTTAACATATAAAATCGACTGCTTTTCCACCGGGACATCTGCCCAATAATACCAGGGCGAAACGCCCATTTGTCGTGACAGATCGTAGATGCCGTAAATCGTACCGCGCTTGTCGCTGCCTGCAATTACAAGCGCTTGCTCAACGCCTTCCATAGGATTTTTAACGATCTGTGTGGTGAATTTCTCCCATTTTCCGGCTAGGGAAACGGAGTCAATTTTACTGCTTTTGGCAAGTTGATTAATGATTTCACTTTGACCGAGAGTGCCAACGATTATAAGAGTTTTTGCCGATTTTGGGGAAGTAAGAATTTTAGGTTTTATTCCGCTTACTTTCTCGAAATCGATCTGTAAATCTTCCGCTACGCGGAAAATACCTTGATAATCATTTTCGCTGAGCAATAAATCAGGCACTTTCCCCTCAGAAATGAGCGGAAAACCGCCTAAAACGGGCGTTTTTACTACATAATCACTCGATTTCTGAGCGTTACTGTTTCCAATAGAAAAGAAGGTAAGCGCGATAAATAGAAATCGAAGTCGCATGAAGCTATTTTTTAAAGTCGGTTATTTTAGAAAATGCTTTTTTTGGCTTTAGGTCCTGATCAAAAAGCAACGGATAATTTTTGCGCCCCGGAACCGGATAATTATCCAGCCACGTATATTTATCTGAAATATTCCAAAAAGTAACACCAGTAACGATGCCTTTATAGGATCTTAAAACCTTGAACAGCATATCGTATTTTTCAATCTGTTTTTGCTCTAACTCCGGTGTAAAAGCGTCCTTTTCATCAGGCTGTTTTTCGCGACTTTCCTTTTCCCATTTGTAGAGTGATACATCGAGTTCGGTGATTTGTACGTCAAGTCCCAGTGAGGAATAGTCGTCAATTGCCGTTTTTAATTCTGTTTCTGAAGGTTCAAAAATGGACCAATGGCCTTGAATGCCAACGCCATTTATGGGCGCTCCCGCGTCAACTAATTTTTTTACCAGTTTGTAAATCCGTTCCCTTTTTTCTGGGCGCACTGCATTGTAATCATTGTAAAAAAGTTTTGCATCGGGATCGGCTTCATGGGCAAATTCAAAAGCTTTTGCCAGATATTCGTCGCCGGCGATCTGATAAAATGGCGATTCCTCGCGGTATACTTTTGTACTGTCGTCAGACACCGCTTCATTGACCACGTCCCAAGCGTAGATTTTGCCCTTATAGCGCGAAACCACGTCTGTAATATGCGTTTTCATCCGGGCGTAAAGGGTGTCTTTTGTGATCTGCTTTCCGTTTGCATCTTTAAAAAACCAATCGGGATATTGTTGATGCCAGATCAGGGCGTGACCGCGCATAATCATGGAATTTGCTTCCGCAAAAGCGACGATCTCATCTGCCGGAGCCCAATTATACGTGTTTTGCTGCGGATGAATGGGGCCCATTTTCATCACGTTTTCGGGCGTCATGCTTTTGAACTGGGTCTTGATCAGTTGCGCTTCCGCGGAATCTTTTAACGCCCGTGGAGAAACTGCCACGCCAACGGGAAAGTAATCTGTATAATAATCTTTCAAGCCTTCTTGTTTCATTTGAGCAGTTTCAGAAGTATCTTGCTTTTGCTCGTTTTTACAGCTATAAAAACACAAGGAAAATACTGAAGCAAGCAGTACTAGATTTAAATTAAAGTTTTTCATAAATAGTGTTGATTTTAGTAAATGTCAAGCTCATCTCCTTTGGAGGGGCCGGTGGGGGACTTTAATTTCCTGGTGCATATGGAAAACGCAACGATTTAAAGTAGTACAATGTTTCTGTTGGTTTTTCCACCCCAGCCGGTAGCGGTTGTTTTGAGAATTGCTGAAAATACAGCAAGCACGCGTCGCGCCACCATTTTGCTTCTTTAGCTGGATGTCGAGCAACATAAGCACTTCATCAAAACGTTCTGCATCTACATAGGGTTTCATTTTTCCCCAGGTCTTTATCATCGTATCTACTTCATTCACGCCTTCCTGATATTTTAAGGCGATACCGTTCCATAAAGATTCGCCGTTTTTCAATTTGTAATCCCACGGCAAATGGTGAAACCAGAGCAGGTACTTTTCTGGGGTGGTTTTGGGATCGCTGTACATTGTCGCAAGTTCTGGCGCGTATTGATCTACGGCATCGCTACCGCTTTTTGTACGGTCAAAACCGATGCCCAGACTATCCGCTTTGTGGTAATAAACCGGATTCCAATCCGCACGGGAGAGATTATCCACCCACGGGCCCGGACCATAATGGTGACCGGTGTCCATTATGTGGTGAAGTCCCAGCGGTGTCATATAATTAACCGCCGCCTCGCGGGAAGCGATCATGATCTTTTCCATTGTGTTTACAAATTCCTCTTTATTGGAAAATGTGGCGCGCAGCCATTCTTTGGCGATCTCACGTGAATCCAGTTCAGGATCCCACGCTAATCTGCCAAAACCGTACCAGTTGGCTTGCCCAAAAGGATGTCCCGTCCAGTTAATATCGGTAGCAATGTTGGCAACGCCAGCCATTCCTGTAATTTTTTTATCATGCAGCGAACCGTCAATGACTTTGGCTACGGTAGAACCTTTTCCTTCCTGAAAAGTATCAGCGTCCAGAACTTCTTCAAATAATTTTGGCAAATAAACGAGATGCGTACTAAAACCAAGATATTCTTGGGTTAGCTGGAATTCGATCATGAGCGGCGTTTTTGGCATGGCACCAAACATGGGATGAAACGGCTCGCGCGGCTGAAAATCTATAGGTCCGTTTTTTACCTGAATGATCACGTTGTCACGAAATTTTCCGTCCATTGGGACAAATTCGGAATACGCCTGTTTTGCACGATCGGTATCGTCATCTTCGGAATAGACGAAAGCGCGCCACATCACGATTCCGCCGTGAGGCTCAACGGCGTCTGCCAACATATTCGCGCCATCTACGTGGGTGCGGCCATAATTTTGCGGTCCCGGTTGGCCTTCGGAATTGGCTTTTACCAAAAAACCACCGAAATCGGACACTTTTTGATAGATTTCATCCGATTTATCCTTCCACCATTGTTTAACCTTTGGATCAAGCGGATCTGCAGTTACCAGTCCGCCGATTTCTATGGGCGCCGAAAAACGCGCCGTGAGGTACACTTTAATTCCGTAAGGTCTAAAAACGTCTGCCAGCGCGGCAACTTTTTCAATATACTGTGGCGTTAAAACCAATGCATTTGCATTTACATTGGTAAGCACGGTGCCGTTGATACCGATCGAGGCGTTTGCACGTGCATAATCTATGTATCGCTGATCTATAAAACCGGGAAGTTTTTG
>JBBPYO010000439.1:0-5316 GCA_038199845.1 Flavobacteriales bacterium | reverse complement strand
CCGCTGAAAAAATCGTGCTTTCCGCATTTTTTTCATTGATATTCTACTTGCGGTAAGATTGGCCACGCAGCCATTTTCAAATTCTATGCGGGCGTTGGCGATATCTGGTGTATCACTAATTACCGAAACCCCAGAGGCCGAAACATGCTTCACCGGACTTTTGACCACGCTGAGAATAGCGTCAATATCATGAATCATGAGATCGAGTACTACGGGAACATCGGTACCACGAGGGTTGAATTCCGCTAGACGGTGTGCTTCAATAAACATCGGGTTTTCTATGATATTCTCTACTGCAAGAAAAGCTGGATTAAAGCGCTCTACATGTCCCACTTGACCAAGAACCTGATGCTTTTTAGCCAATTTTTGGAGCATAATTGCCTCTTCAACGGTTTCTGAAATTGGTTTTTCTATAAATATATGTTTTCCAGCTCTGATGATGGCTTCCGCGCAGTCATAATGGTGACTCGTGGGCGTTACTACCACAATCATATCACAAGCTTCAATAAGTGCGTGTATATTTTTAAATGCTGTATAGCCAAATTCCTTTATTGTAGCTTCCGTCGCGCCCGGGGCCTCGTCATAAAAGCCCATGAGTTCATATTTATCAGATTGTTGAAGGAGTTTTAAATGTATTCTTCCGAGGTGGCCCGCACCCAGAACGCCAGCTTTGATCATAGATTTTCGTTTTCCACAAAAATAAGGTTTCTGGTTAAGAATAGCTATTAATTTGACTGCTATGCAAGTATCGTTCATTTAAACAATAGCGCTCCATATTGAAACTTTAAGCGAGATTATTTGTCTAATTTTGGGTGTACCAAATTTAAACGTATAGCTAGAATACTACACGATATGAATGATACTACCCGCCATCAGGGAAAACGCCGTCTACTGGCCAAAATCGTAGCTGACAAAGGAATCACAGACGAGGCTATTCTTGATGCTATTAGGAAAATACCCAGGCATTGGTTTATGGATAGTAGCTTTGAGGATCACGCATACCAGGATAAGGCCTTTCCCATTGTTGCAGACCAGACGATTTCTCAGCCATACACCGTGGCTTTTCAAACAGAATTGTTAAACTTTAAAAAAGGGGATACAATTCTAGAGATTGGAACGGGCAGCGGCTACCAGACCGCAGTATTATGCGAACTCGGCGCCAAGGTTTATTCCATAGAACGGCAGCAGACGCTTTTTAAAAAGACAAAGAATTTTTTAGGGAAACTGGGTTATCGCCCGAAAAGGCTCACCTTTGGCGACGGCTATCTAGGTATGCCAGACTATGCACCTTTTGACGGGATAATAGTGACAGCGGGCGCTCCCTATATTCCTAAAGCGCTATTAAGACAATTAAAAGTTGGAGGAAAGCTCATTATTCCTGTTGGCGAAGGTGGGACACAGATCATGACCAAAATCACCCGTAAGGAAACCCGGAAATTTGAAAAAAAAGAATACGGCGATTTTAAATTTGTGCCGTTGCTAGAGGATAAAAATTAAGGTTGTTTTATGGGGTTTTGATATGTGTTGAAAACTGAAAGAATGTATACTTCCTTCCTTACCTCATTTAAGGAAAAAAAGAGAAGGTAAGGTAGACTTTGGAATGGTACAGCCCGCACATCTTTGTACCATATTTGAAAGAATGGATTTACTTCAAGCGTGTCCTAAAGACTCAAAAGTTGTTCGTCAAATTTTAGTATGGTCTGTGGTGATTTCCGGTTATAATGTACATAGGCTTCTTCAATATCAATGTTTGCCTTCGGCGAAATCAAAAGTTCATAGGTCATATTGCGATCTTATAACTTCAAGTGATTTCCGTGCATTTTTAAAGGTGGAAACATCTTCTGACAGTCGTTCGTCAAGCAAATCTTTAATTTTAGATGATAATTGAGATGTTTGCTCCGTATGTTGATAATCTGCCTGATATCCCAAATTTTGAATAAGCCTTTCAAAAAAATCTTTTTGATTTTCTGGAATTTGTATATTATATGTAAGCATGAGATATGATTTTTTATTTAATTACAATATACTTAAATTTGAATTAGAAACCGAAATTTTAAAAAAATGAATAACCACAACACAATTATGCAACGTGCCATTGCTCTTGCTGATCAGGGAATGCAAAAAGGTGCAGGCGGCCCATTTGGTGCGGTAATCGTAAAGGACGGGAAAATAATAGCCGAAGCCAGCAACCAAGTGACTTCCACAAATGATCCTACCGCACATGCAGAAATTGGAGCTATTCGTGTTGCTTGTCAAAAATTGGGCAGCTTTCAGTTGGACGGTTGTATCCTATATACTTCGTGTGAACCTTGCCCCATGTGTCTGGGCGCGATTTATTGGTCAAGGTTTGCGCAGGTATTTTATGCCGCTACACAACAGGATGCGGCAGCAATAGGTTTTGATGATCAGTTTATTTATGACGAAATTGCAAAGCCTATGGAAAATCGTAAAATCCCCTTTAAGCAAACCGAAAGAGGCGCGGCTGTAGACGTGTTTAATAAATGGAATGCGAAAGGTGATCGTATTGATTATTGACTTTCGTGTTTCGTGAGTACGCTAACGGTTACCAGCAATTGACCCACATGGCGCTGGCTATGCTCGGCGGCATGGAAGAGTAGCCCAATTAGTGTAGTAGGCATTTTTCTGCGGCCTATCGTGCGGAAATCGGTGAGTTTTGCGGGATCTAGCGTTTTGAAATATTCTAGCGCTTCATTTACCTTATCTTCAAAAGCTTCAATAAATGACGGTATAGAACCGTTTTCCTCAGCATTTTCCTCGTTTTTTAGGTAATCAAATTGTACGTCGCTCAACGAATTTTCCTTGGAATACGTAAGCATACGATCCAAAACTCCCGTAATATGTTTTAAGTGAAATGCTACCGAAGCACGACCGGCAGGATTTTCGTAAAGCATTTCAGAGGGAAACTCCTTCATATAGATCTTTATTTCTTCCAACGATTGCAATAGCGCATGTGCTGCGGGTTGGAGCAATCCTGGAATCCCGGTAACGGGACCGCGCAACCAGTTTTCGGGCTGTTTTTTTTCAATGCTCATAGTTGAGGTTTTTTAATGTCAGCATTTGTTTAAAGTTATTTGAACACGTTTTTAGCAACCACATTCGCCATAAATGGGTTTGGTAACTACAGCGCCACTTTCATGCACTACCGTAATTGTGCCCTCACGATGGTATAATTCGCTGCCCAATTGAACTTCTTTTTTAATATCCAGAATAACTTCATAACCGTCGCCATTGCTGTTTTCTGCGTCTATGGGAATTAGCTTGCCATCTATTGAAATATAAGCGGGATTCCGCTCATAACTATCAACATAAATGAACTTTTGTGCCTTAAAATCGGCTTCATTTTCAGAAAAATAGCAGGTGCAGCCCATTACATCTTCTGGAAATCCCTGCATTTTTGTGAGCTTAATACTTTGCTCATTTTCACAGGAAAAAAGGATAAAACAAGTTATGGCTAAGAGGGAAATATATTTTTTCATTGTTCAAAAATAACCAATATTAAAAGACTTATTACCTTGTATAAAGAGTAAGTTAAACCCAGATTCAACGTTTTACGATCTTGAGCGCCTCTTTTTGGGATTCAATTTTGAGAAAGTAAATACCCGGAAAAAATGGACTTAAATCTATGTTTTCGTTTGCTGCGCTAAGCGTTCCAATTTTCAAAAGTTCTCCATTGGAGCTAATAATGTGATAGTTCAAAGCAAGCTTTAAAGGCAGATTGCCTATATAAATCAAGCCGGTTGTAGGCAGCGGGTATACGCTGAAACCCATTGACTTTCCAACTGAATTTGACGTTTTAATGCTGTCAAAATAATCCAAAAGATAGTTATCTAGATCGAAGCGGTGCAGGCGCTGCGGCGAATTCACGAAGGGCGGTTTAGAAAATTTTTCATTACTACAGTAATATTCAAGTCCATCTTGCGTGGCGATTCCTTCAACCTGTGCAAAAGGCAAATCGAGTCTTAATTTGCGCTTGTTTGCATTGTTGAAATCAAGGTTTTTATAATCGTAAACGAGATAGATAAACGGTTCTAACGACGTACTATAACCAGATAATACAAGTAAGCGCTTTTCAGGAAGAAACGTAGCGCCAGAGGTAAGTCCTTGTACATCTAGGCTGGTTTTTAATTTCGCTTTATATTTACCCGCGACTTTTGGTAAGGAATAAATGGCGCTTTTTTGACTCACCCATTGCTTGGTCACAAGATACAGACTGTCGCCGGTGGCAAAAAATGCCTCACAATCATAATCGGTCTGGTTGCCCGGTTTTGCGCTAAAATCGGTTTGATCTTCGTAACTGAAATGTATAGTATCAATTTCTGGCTTATGATCAAGCAAG
The DNA here is from genome assembly GCA_038199845.1 of Flavobacteriales bacterium. Taxonomy (GTDB): domain Bacteria; phylum Bacteroidota; class Bacteroidia; order Flavobacteriales; family Flavobacteriaceae; genus Leeuwenhoekiella. The sequence continues at coordinate 959 of JBBPYO010000439.1, read as the reverse complement.
CTGTTTTTTGCCACTCGAAGGATTTTCAAATCGGTTCTGTTTCCGCTGAGGTTATTACCAAAATCACCGACATAAATAAAGTTTTCGTCCTGTGTTATCTCTTCCCAATCTGTGTTTTTTGCGCCTTTTAAGTCAAATTCTACTATAATATCGCCTGTTTTGGGATTTATGGAATACAGATTGGTATCATTGCTGTCATTATTGGTGATGAGTTTTCTATCCCAAAAAATAAGCCCAGAAGTTTCTTGAAGTTTTTCGGGTAAATTTATGCTGCCAGTAGGAGCGACAATGGTATCTTGATAAACACAACTACCATTATTTACAGTAGCCTTTGGATTGTAGTTGGTGGCTTGTAAATCTGTGCAGCCTGAAACTTGAGCGTAGCCCGAGATAGTCCCCAATAATACTAAAAAATGGATGTTTATGGCCAAAAAATAGGGTAAATTGAATGATTTTTGGGGTTTCGGTGTCATGAAATCTATAATTTGGGGGAATTAACCTTCCGCAAGATACTAAGTTTGAACTTCAACGGGATGGAGCATGAAAGGAAACTAAAATTTTAAGCCAAAAACGAAAGCTCCATTATTATCGCCATCATAAAAAGAACGCACATAATCTATCCGCAAAAAGCGAAACTTTCCAAAGCCAAGATTGCCCAGACCCAGTGAAAGTTCGCTGTACGGTCTTCCAACTTCCCTCACCAGAACTTTTGCGCCGGCCAATAAATTGAGATTCAAAGCACGAATTCCCGGTATTTTACCCAAAATATATCCTTTAAAATCCTGTTCCAAGTGACCTTCAAAATAACTTTTATTTGTACTCAGGTCGTAATAAGGAAGTAAATTAAAACTGGTAATGCTACCGGAATTGAGGTTGATGCGGGTTTGGTTGCCATTGAAGTGCTTATAATCTACAAAACTAATATCATCACCGTGCAAAAAAGTCCCGCCCCCCAAACT
>JBBPYO010000438.1:0-7863 GCA_038199845.1 Flavobacteriales bacterium | reverse complement strand
TGAAATCGGGAATACCCTACGATCCGCATTATGTTTCGGTGAGGAAATCTAATTGAAAGATGAGTATGATGGATATGGTGAAAGCTCGTGGGATTGGAAATAAAACGATACAGGAGATTTATTCCACTTCAACAATGCCACGCAACACCTATGCCCAAAAATAAATGAAATTAAACTTGGATTTTAACTCAGTTCTTTGTTAGTGGTAGTGCTTTCGACGGCTAATTGTTGATTCGACGCAACTCTTCGTAGAATTTTCATATATGTTTGTTCGCTATTACGATTCTCCCAAGCAGCTTTAAAATGTGCAGTCAATAGGGGTAAATCAGATTCTACTGTAGTTTTCCACAAATTTTGGTCATATTCATAAACTCTCAACATATTATCAACATCAAAAATTCTTCCAGTATCCTTTGATTTAATTAGCGCAATTGGTAAGTCGGCCGCCATTCTTAAACCTAATTCGAACAGTACATTTGGATTATGGTCAGTTAAATCTGCGATTACCAAATCGGCTTCCAATAAATCGTTAATTATTGTTGATTGTATTACGTCTGAACCTTGCTTATTTGCTGTTTCAACTGTAAATTCCGCGTCTATACCAGATGGAATAATTAGACTATTCAAAACTTCGCTAAAAAATCCACTTGGTCGTTTTTTGTCTCGTTCGACAAATGGCATAATAACAAATGCCTTAAGTTTATTCTTATTAGTTTTCTTGGTTTCGCCTACAATTATTGAGGCTGGACTTTTGGTTGGCTTTGAGTTGTTTTGAAGAGGATTACCAGAATTAATTTTTAATTCTTTACAGTTTTCGTTAAAGACCTTCGAAAATTCATCGTGATAGTCAGGATGTAATTTAAATTTATCTTCTAATGTATTACCTAAATATTTCATTTCAGGCAATTTACTTCCCTTATAATAGTCAAGTACTTGTTTAAAAATCTGAATATTTAAAAAGGCCTCAATTTTTTTTTGATGCTCAATTTCTGGATTGGGTGCATACACAAGACTTCTTCCAAAATCTGTTAGTGAGATTTCTTTTGCGTCTCTCGTTCCCAAGGTAATTCCATAATCACGTGATGCTGCACTATAATAATAAAAAGCATTTGTGCTACCAATTTGTATTGCTTTAGAAACTTCTTTCGGTCCCCAAGCGTTTCCACCATTTAGCTCTTTAATCTTTTGAGCTATTTTTAAACTTTCTTCAACTGTATAAATTGGAAAATTTCGTGTTGGCTTTTTTGCTTTTGTGGTTTTCTTTGCTGAACTTTTTCGTTTAGTTTTAGGTTTAGTTGTTTTTTGAACCGATTTTTTCGGTAGTTCTTCTTGAGTAGTATTTTCTTCCATAATATTTGTTTTTTTGCATTACTACTAACGTAAGTATATAAGCAATTTAACAAAATTAAGTTTTTAACCTACCTAATTTCTAAGTACATAGCTCATATACAACCTATATAGAGGTTATACGTACTTTTTTATAGAGAAAAGAGCTCAAAAAATCCTGACTTTACATCAGTGAATTAAAGCAGCGTTGATTAATTGGCAAAGCAATTCTAAGCAGAAATGTTACATCCTAAAAATCAAACGATTTTATATGGGAAAATGGCGTTTTTTATTCAAAACAGCCGTTTTTGTGACAATTTTGATAAAATCTGCCAAATAAAAAATATTGAATATTAAAAAAGCCTAATCGGAAATCTCGAAAATTAAAACGGGAATTTCCAAAACTCAACTCTCAGGAGCGAGCTTTACTTCTAGTCCGTTAAGATCTGATGTAATGGAAATCTGGCAACCTAGGCGGCTATTTTTTTCCACAAAAAAAGCTTCGGAAAGCATGGCTTCTTCCTCATATCCCATTTCTTTGAGTTCATGTTCAGAGAGAACGTAGACCTGACAAGAAGCGCACATGGCCATACCACCACAAGTTCCTTCCACGGGAAGTTCGTACATTTTACAGATCTCCATTAGATTGAGATTCATATCAGTGGGCGCTTCTACAGCATGGGCTTTTCCTTCGCGGTCTATGATGTTTATCGTAATATCTTGCATGAAAATGGGACGTAAGTTTTCGTTCCGCGAATTTAGGCATTTTTGACCTAATTTTCCCCTGATTGTAGGTATTTGAAACGGATTTAAACGACGAGAAATTGAATAAACCAGACTATATTTCTTTGGAAACACTTCAAAATTCGGAGGAAAAATCAAAAATGGCCAAATGTATATCCGTCTTTTGTCCCAGGGTAGCTTTTTGTCAGCCTGAGCGCAATCGAAGGGTTAAACAAAAACGTTTCGACTGCGCTCAACGTGACATTTGAATTCTCATTTAAACTTACTTGACATTAAACGGACATACAAATGGCCAACAAATAAAACGGTCGTTTTCACACTAAAAATGGCTATTTTCAGTCAAAAATCGGCTAATTATTTTTTGATCAAGCGTATTGTTTCCTGCCCGTTTTGACCATCGGCTTCAATAAAATAAATCCCCGAGCTCCATTTAGAACTATCAATTGTGTGTGAGATTGTATTCAAAGAAGAAAACCGATACTGCTCTATGTTGCGCCCTTGTAGATCATAAATATTCACCTGAATGAGCGGTGCGGTGGAATTCAAATTTATGATATCGCCGGCAGGGTTGGGATAAACAATAAATTTGGTAGAATTTTCAGCGTTTCCAACACCCAGCGTATTGCCAATCACATATTTTATACCTTCTTCTACGTGTTTTATAAAAGCACTGTCTTCTGTATAATCGCTTTGGTTATGACCCAGCGCGGTGTAAAACGAACGGCCGCCCATATATTCTTTATACCAGGACACTGGGCGCGGTGCATCGTAGGATTCATTACCGGTAGATTCTACTTCAAGGATATCTATATTATCTGGATTTAGATATCCACCGTTTAATTCCCAGTAATAATATTCTTCCACCTTAGTGTAAGGACCGCTCAAAAAATCTACTGCGGGATGTGGATTGATCACCGTCATTGTAGCTTCAAAAGTACTGGCAGTATGGTTGGGATTCGTCTGCACAATCCCGCCTACAAGTTCGTTGTAAAATGGCCAACTCCCATCGCGATATGTATCTGTAGCAGCGTGAAGGCCCATAAAACCTCCGCCATTTGTAATATAATTCTCAAAAGATTGTTGCTGGGCTTCGTTCAGTAGATTGTTTCCACTGGTATTGCACCAGATAACTGCAGCATATTTAGCAAGATTTTCGGCAGTAAATGCGGTGGCGTCATCAGTAGTGTCCGTTTCCCAGAGACCATTTTCACTGCCTAGATTGGTAATCATTTGAATACCATCATCTATAGATTCGTGGGCAAAACCATTGTCTGATCCAACTTTTGTGAACACAAGAACACGCTCCTGCGCCTGGAGCATAAAACCGCCCAATAAAAAGGAAAATGCAATGAAATACGGAAACCTTAGGGTAATTTTCTTCATGAGAATTATTTTATAACATGTTGTTCTTGATAAAGTTATAAAACCTGTGAAAACAGAATTCCCTTTATAGAATCTTTTAACTATATACTTTAAAGAAACATAGTTCAAGACGTCAAATCGATTAATCTATGGACTTTAAAACCGCTATTGGAACTTCTTTTTTGCTGCCGACAAAATCCTATACGCCACTGCACAGAGGAATATTCTTAATGTATCGTTTATCTGGATGAATACATTTATTGGAACTCTGGCACATGAACGACGCCTCGTGAAAACCACAAAGAATGCGTTCTTCAGTTTATTAGTAATGTGTTTTCATCATTAATAGACGTGAGTTCGAACTAAGAAAATGGTATCAGATTTAGTGGAATAATTTTGCAGCGAGAAGTTAAATTTCTAATTTAAAATTGCTTTTCTTGATACAATTTTTGCGAAAATCTATCGAAGTGAAAACTTTTAGCAAAGAATAGTGTTACACCAGACTCTGGTTGTGGAGTAAATAGTAAGAATATTGGTTTGAGAATCCAAGTACTGTATAAATGCAGCAGCCCTAGATTTTGATCTAAACAGCAATTTTTCAAGGTAAATACGGAATTTGTTGAACATGTAAATATAAATCGCGACCTAATATTCAATACAATCAAATATTAGATCTCGATTTATAGGAATTGGGATCAAATTTCTATATTAATCACCTTTTCTATTTGAGGCGCATATTTTTTTATGGTCATTTCCACGCCGGTCTTCAATGTCATCTGATTTACGGTACAACTTACACATGCGCCGTGAAGTTGCACGTTTACAATCTTGCCATCTTCTATGGAAAGCAATGAAATATCCCCACCATCACTCTGCAAGAACGGCCTGATTTCGTCAAGGGCGTCCTGTACTTTTTTCTTTAAAATTTCTTCGGTCATTTTTTATTTTTTTACAGCAGCACAACCTGCCATCGTGGTGATTTTAATCGCTTCGGTAGGGGGAAGAGCGTCATTGCGATACACAACTTCTTCTACCGTGTTTTTGGTAAGTTCTGTAAAGGCCTCCTGCAGTACTCCTGTTTCCTGTAAAGCCACAGGTCTGCCCACATCACCTGCCTCACGGATGCTTTGTACAAGTGGTAACTGTCCTAAAACACGAACGCCAAGGTCTGCAGCGAGGTTTTTCGCGCCATCTTTACCAAAGATAAAGTATTTATTATCAGGAAGTTCTTCTGGGGTAAACCAGGCCATGTTCTCCACAATGCCCAGCACGGGTACATTGATACTTTCTTGTTGAAACATCGCCACACCTTTTTTGGCATCTGCAAGTGCGACATTTTGCGGAGTACTTACCACCACTGCTCCAGTGAGCGGCAAAGCTTGCATAATGCTCAAATGAATATCACCGGTACCTGGTGGAAGATCTACGAGAAGAAAATCAAGTTCCCCCCAGGCAGCGTCAAAGATCATCTGGTTAAGTGCTTTTGAAGCCATTGGTCCACGCCAAACGACAGCTTGGTCCGGCTTTGTAAAAAAGCCAATGGAAAGGATTTTTACACCGTAGTTTTCTACAGGTTTCATCTTTTTCTTGCCATCTACATCAACCGACTTAGGACGCTCATTCTCCACATCAAACATCATGGGAATTGACGGGCCGTAAATATCGGCATCGAGTATACCAACCTTAAAACCCATTTTTGAAAGCGTTACGGCAAGGTTTGCAGTAACGGTAGATTTCCCCACGCCCCCTTTTCCGGAAGCTATGGCGATTATATTTTTAATACCGGGAATGGCTTTTCCCTTAATTTCATTTTTGGCATCTTTTGCAGGCGCATCTACGCGTACATTCACTTTGACCTTCGCTTTCTGATGCACCTGATCATGAATGACTTTCATAATATCTACCTCCGTGCGCTTTTTAGCTTGCAAACTGGGATTCTTAATAGTAATATCTACGATTACCTCGTCGGCAAAAGTCATGATATTAGTCACGGCACCGCTCGCGATCATATTCTCTCCTTCTCCTGGCGCAGAAATGCTTTGTAGCGCTTTGTCTATGTCTTTTTTTTCTATTTTCACAACTAATAACTTAGATTCATTCTAAAAAGCAAAGATACGCGGAATACCTCAGAAAGGCGAATCCCTAAATCAAAATGATTGATGGATCTATTGGGTTGATCTATATATCCTTCGCGGAGCGAAATTCAGCCTGAAATCAACCGATTTAAGGTAGTTTTTGGCTAGTTTTCAATAGCTGCTTTTGTATTTTTGACCGAAATAATTTTAGATATGGATATTAGAGAATGTTTGACCACCCGTCGTTCCATTTACCCGGAACAATTTACGGATCAGGAAGTGACCAAGGAAGATATAGAGAAAGTTTTGGAAATGGCCAACTGGGCTCCTTCTCATGCAAGAACATATCCCTGGCGTTTCAAAGTTGCTACGGGAAGGGCTAAAGAAGATTTGGCGGAATTCTTTGTAAGGCTCTACAAAGAGAATACTCCAGAGGAAGCGCAAAGCGATGATAAAGTTAAAAAAACACGCGCTAAGATTGATACAGCCTCAGCGGTCATAGCTATTTGCATGCAACGCGACCCCAAAGAACGCATTCCAGAATGGGAAGAAGTTGCTGCGGTCGCAATGGCAGTACAGAATTTATGGCTCATGGTAACGGCAATGGGTCTGGGCGGTTACTGGAGTTCACCAGGATCAAAAGATCAAATGCACCGCTTTTTTGATATGGCCGAAGGAGAAAAATGTCTGGGCTTTTTCTTTTTGGGACATCATAACGAACAGCCGAGCACCGGAAAGCGGGAGAACATGACCGATAAAGTGGAGTGGTTGTAAAACCTACTCATTTTTATAAATCACGCCGTTTTTCATTACAAAAGCGACCTCGTTCATAGTATTAATATCCTGAGTGGGATCTGCATTGACAGCAATAATATCTGCCATAAATCCGGCTTTGATTTTGCCTAAACTATCATCTGCGCGTAAAAGTTTCGCGCTGATGGTCGTGGCGCTTTGCAGACTTTCCATTGCGGGCATTCCTGCTTCCACCATATAACCAAATTCCTTAGCATTCTCTCCATGTGGGAAAACGCCTGCGTCAGTACCAAAAGCGATAGCAACACCTTTCTTATAGGCTTTGGCAAAAGTTTTCTGAAGTTGGGGCCCAATCTCCAATGCCTTTGGAACGATGATTTTAGGATAATAACCTTCTATTTTGGCCTTTTCTGCAACATATTTTCCGGCGCTTAATGTAGGTACGTAATATGTGTCATACTCTTTCATGAGATCCATCGTTTCCTCGCTCATCAGGGTACCGTGCTCAATGGTTTTTACTCCATTTTTAATCGCGCGTTGCATTCCCTCATCACCATGCGCATGTGCGGCAACTTGCATGCCATAATCTGCAGCTGTAGTGGTGATCGCTTTAATTTCCTCCGCTGTGAACTGTGGGTTTTGGCCATTTTTTGCTACGCTCAAAACGCCACCGGTCGCCGTGATTTTAATCCAGTCCGCACCGTTTTTATAGCGTTGGCGCACTGCTTTACGCGCATCATCCACACTGTTTACGACCCCTTCTTTTGGGCCGGGATCACCCATGAGTTCCTTACTGTATCCATTTGTGGGATCTGCGTGGCCGCCGGTAGTGCCAATTGTTTTTTCGGCTGTGTAAATACGTGGACCGTCAACTTTTCCGGCGTTGATTGCGTTGCGAAGGGAAACGTTCACTCCGCTGCCGCCCAGATCGCGAACGGTGGTAAAACCGGCCATTAATGTTCTTTTTGCAATTGCCTGTGCATTATAGGCAACATCTGCGTCATTTAAGGTAAAAGGTTCCAAATAGCGATTAGGATTGGTTTCCCCCTCAATGTGCACGTGCATATCGATAAGACCAGGCATTACGGTCTTCGATTTAAGGTCTATTATCGTATCCTGATCGCTTTTCGCGGAAGCATAACCATCAAGTATTTCCTTGATTTTTTCACCGGAAATAACAATCGTTTGCTCCTGCGATATTTTTCCGCTTTCGGTATCAATGAGTTTACCGCAATGTAAATAGATGTCCTGTGCGGAAATTGTGCTAGTTAAAAATAATACTGTAAGTAGCGTATAGATATTTTTCATGTATAATACTTTTGGTTGGTCTTAACGAAAAACTAAGATAGTAAAAACAGGTTATAGTTTCTGATTATTCGCAAAGATCTCTGGAATACCTTTATTTATTCCTATTACCTGGCCTTCAATTTATTTGTTATTTAAAAAGTCCAATATCGTTTTTGTGATGAAATCAATCTGTTCATCATCTAATTCTGTGTGCATAGGCAGAGAAATAACTTCTTGAACCAACTGATTAGTTACTGGAAAGTCCTGCTCATTATAGCGCTTATCAGCGTACGCTTTTTGTTTGTGCAATGGGATA
>JBBPYO010000437.1:0-2338 GCA_038199845.1 Flavobacteriales bacterium | reverse complement strand
ATATTAAATGGTTTTTAAGAAAAAGTAATTCTCAAAGATTTGATCAATCATATTCAATTCTAAAAGACGTTTTTGAACAATATTGAGTTCCCTTTCGCTTATTTGTTCTTGAGACCATGTTGTTGTTGAGAGCCACATTCGCACATCTTCTATATCCTGCTCATAAGCCTCTGCAATTAATTTTTCGATTTCTTTTACTTGTTTAAACTGTGAAGTCACCGCATTGAGAACCTGTAAAAAAACGGATATATTTTCTTTTTGATCTGCAATAAAATCATCGGTCGCAGCAATTACAAAACTGGACCATGGGGTTGGGAAATCACCTAAATGTTTAAAAATACCTTGATCAACAAGAGGTTTTGTGGTATAATGTTCCCACATAAAATAATCTGCTTTTCCATTGGAAAGAGCTTCGATTGCCTTATCTACGGTTCCTATTTCTACAAGTTCCAGATTTGTGGTATTCCATCCTTTTTCCAGCGCTTGCACGTAAGCCATAATATGGGATCCAGATCCCATTCGGCTTATGGCTACCCGTTTACCCTCCAGATCGTCTATTGTTTTAAAATAACTTTTTGCGTCAACATGAACTCCCCACCGCAGCGGGGAAGAAACATAATTCTGAATGATTTTTGACGGGTTTCCATTGGCTATATCTCTCGTAATTCCCTCGGTCAAAATAATTGCAATGTCAATTTTACCATCGCGCAACGCTTTGTTCATAGCGCCAGTTCCATCAGGGAATTCCACCCATTGTACATCAATATTCTTATTGCTGAACAAATTCTGTTCAATGGCGAGATGTACGGGCATATTAAAATGTTCTGGGACACCGCCCAATCTTATAATTTGCATAGCTTAAAAGTGTTTGTCTTTTAAATAATCAAAAATGGCATATTGCGAGCGTACTGCTGGCTCTCCCATTCGGTCTGAAACATAGGTGTTGCTTTCCGCGTCATCTTGAACGCGTGCTTTTCTATTATCTTGAAGCTGAAGATTAAGAATATCTTTTAATTCTTTAAATAAATCTGAGTCGTAAATAGGTGTCAGTACTTCAATGCGACGATCAAGATTGCGTGTCATCAAATCGGCAGATCCTATGTACATCTTTTCATCACCATCATTATGAAAAAGATAGATACGGCCGTGCTCAAGGTATCGATCTACGATACTGGTCATGAAAATATTGTCACTAATTCCTTTAATTCCAGGTACCAGACAGCTAAAACCGCGTACCAAAAGGCGAATTTCAACTCCCGCCTGACTAGCGGAATACAGCAGCTCGGTCATTTCCCGATCTTCCAAACTGTTCATTTTTGCCGTAATCGCTGCTTTTTTGCCGTTACGCGCGTTTTCGATCTCGGTGTGTATGAGTTTTTCAAAACTACGACGGGTGGTAAAAGGAGAAACAAGAAGACGTTTATTTCTGGATATAATTAATTTGCCTTCTAGTACTTCAAAAACACGTGAAAGTTCCTTGGTAAGTTTTTTATCTGCCGTAAAGAGACCATGATCGGAATAGATTTTTGAGGTTTCTCCATTAAAATTACCGGTACCAATATAGACATAGCGTTTTATATTATTTTCCTCTTTTCGGCTAATCATCAGTATTTTAGAATGCACTTTTATTCTGGGATAGCTATACGTCACATGTGCTCCAGCATCTTCAAATTTACGGCCCCAATCTATATTGTTCTCTTCATCAAAACGGGCTTTTGCTTCAATAAAAATACTCACGTTCTTTCCATTTTTCAAAGCTTCCAGCAAAGCGCTGGTCAAAACCGATTTTTCAGCAACGCGATAGAGCGATATTTTAATATCAATTACATGGATATCACTTGCAGCTTCATTAACGAAATTTTCTACATAAGAAAAGGACATGAATGGAAAATGCAACAATTGATCTTTTTTGGCAATAGCTTCAAAGTAAGAAGTTGCTTTCGCCAGATCCTTGTGCGGTACAAATTCTTTTTTATCGTAATGTAGCTTGGGGTTATCTGTGGGATCTGGGAATTTGAAGAAATCATTGAAATTATGATAGCGCCCACCCGGCATCATATCTATTTTTCCCAGACCCAATAATTTCCGAAGTTTTTTTGCCTCGTCTTTTGGCATTTCGGCATCATAAAGCAAGCGCGTGGGCTGTCCTTTTTGGCGCTGTTCTAACGATTTATAGATGCGTTCAGCAAGAATTCCTTCTAGCTCGTCATCAAGATACAGCTCCGCATCGCGCGAAAGTTTAATCTCGTACATGCCGGTAATTTCTTCGGAAGTAAAGAAACTGTCTTTTTTAAACCTGATAATATCGTCGACAAAAGTGAGATAATGCACACCTTTT
>JBBPYO010000436.1:0-4633 GCA_038199845.1 Flavobacteriales bacterium | reverse complement strand
TTCCTCGGGACCGCCAACATGTGAAAGCCCGCAGGTTGTCAATAATCCGCCTCCAAAATTTCGAAGCCAGTCAATTCCTTTGTCTGCAAATCGTGCAGGAGGGAGCACTCCGCTATGACTAATCCACGCCAGGCTGTATTGATTGTAAAAGGCATCGGCAATATCCATAGTGCGGTCTATTACCACTTTATACCTTAAACCGGTACCTGTATTTATCCAGGCCACGCGCGTCCCGCGCCCCAACCCATTATCCAGAACGGAAGTTTCTATACCGCCCAGCTGAGAAACGTGCGAGATCTTATCTTTCCAGCCTATTTGTTCTAAACTCTTGTTCACTCCTCAACTATTTAAATTTCCGTACAATCTATTTATTGGATTTTTTGGCAAAAAGGCCTAATAAACTGCCTTTTTAGCGGATAAATCAGCTTTTTTTCAATCGAATATTCCTGTATTCTACTTTCATAGGAGGGCCAACATGTACCTGAACCCCAATTAATCCCGAAGATTTTCTGTTGACGGAATCATTGTCTGTAACATCACTCATTAAAATACCATTGATATAATGCTGAAGCCGATTGCCGTTAACGATCAAATGGCATTCATTCCAATCTTCTGCCTTAATTTTAGTTTTAAGAGAATCAGAATTCCCCAAAGAAGCGATCACTTCTCTGCTTTGCCAGGCGTTATTTTTTACGTTTGCTCCTAAAGATCCTTCTTCCTCTGGATTGCTTTGTGAAGTGATTACCGCTTTTTCTCCTCGATACGCCAATGTTGTGCGTTTCCGTTCCTCATAATTCTGACCCGTATATCGGTTTTGACCATCAATATCTGCCTGGTAGCCACGCAGTGCAAACGGAACGCTATCTAAAAGTTCGCTTCGGTAATTAATCCCGCTATTACCGCTCTCAGTAATACGAAACTCTGCTTTCAGTTCAAAATTCTCGGGCGATCCCCCTTGCCAAATAACAAAAGTGTTTTTCTTAAGTAGCGTTTCAGGAGTAACTTCTCCAACTAAATTGCCATTTTCAACCCTCCAATATGTAGTATCTCCTTTCCAATTATCTAATGTTTTACCATCAAAGATGGAAACAAAACTATCATCATTAGCATCCACTTGAATAACTTCATTAGTACTTGCTGTTCCCTTTTTTTCTTTGCAAGATTGTAAACTCAACACGCTACATACTAATAGCAAACAAAGTGGTCTCCAAGTCGATCTAATATTCATAATCTTATTGTTTATTTCAATTGTTATAATAAATATACAGTCCGTCTTTACCGGCAACGACAATATCTTTTTTCTTATTTCCATCCAGATCAGCTATACTAAAATAAACACCCGTCCCTTTACCATCGCCGTACGGACCGAAGTCTATTACTTGTTTGGTAAAGCTCTCGCCGTTCCACTTATAATAATATAATCCTACAGGGTCGTTTCCTCCAGGATCATGGCCGTTGTGGGCGCGATACCGTTTTCCTGTAATAAGTTCCATGGAACCATCTCCATCTAAATCTTCCCATTCCAAAGAATGGTATTGAGAATTAAAGGGATCTATGGGATGCTTTATCCATTGGTTTGTTTTTGATTTTACATCCTTTTGTTGTTCATACCAATCCAGACCATAGCCATGTGCCTGCCCGACAATGAGATCATTTAATCCATCATCATTTACATCAGCCACAATTATGGGAATACTTGCAGTGCCAAAATCAAATTCCTGATGAAAGGTCCATGATTCGGTATAAGAATCCTGTGGAGCTTCTAGCCAGCCGTTATAGACAATTAAATCTCCTCGGCCATCGCCATTAAGATCTCCAAAACCCAGACCATGCCCATGTTTTCCTATGATCCCGTAAGATTTAAAACTTCCTGTTCCTTTTCCTTGTTCATCTATTTGCAGCTTATAGATTATCAAAGAATCATTTGGAGTGTTAGGTATTATTTCCAAAACTCCATCACCGTCTATATCCCAGGCTCTCGTGGTTTCTATATTTCCGGTAGTTGCGATAAGATGTTCTTTCCATTCTTCATCAGTTCCCGAGTTTTCCTTCCAAACCAATTGCATTTCAAACCAACCTCCTGTTATAAAATCCAGTTTGCCATCACCGTTGACATCCATCGGAATCGTGGAAAAATCATCCCAGTATTCCCCATAGCGTTTAGCTTGACCAACACTATGTTTTTCCAAAAAATCCGGACCTTCGTACCAAAATCCTCCTGAGATTATATCTGGATTTGTATCCCCATTTACATCAAATACTCCCACCGACTCATAGCTTTCTGAAGCGATTTGTGTTTTCGAAAACTGCATAGGATGTTTTAATTCCTGAGCCATAACCTGCATAGATTGCAGGAAAGCCGGAAAACTTAATGAAAAGAAAATTAATACAGTCCTTTTTCTATACCTCCATTCTTCTTTAACTTCAAAAAACATACTATTCAATCTATTTAATATCAGATGAATAAACCGCATTGTCAGCCTTTCCTCCAGATACCAAGTAGGCTAATAAATCTTTAACTTCGTCGGGATTTAACGCGTTGATTGTTCCGGAAGGCATTAAAGAGACGGTAGAAAATGCTGTGTTTTTTACCTGATCCTTTGGAATATCACGTGTCATATCAGGAGCATATGGATTTTGAGAAATGATATAGTTACTGTCATTTTCATTCATAATCCTACCCACTACGGTACTTCCATCTTTCAAGGTAAATGTTGTGGAATTATACTGATCGGAAATAACTTCATTGGGATTGATTATAGATTTTAATATATCTTCTTGCGAAAACCGTGTTCCCAATTGTGTTAGATCCGGTCCAATGTTTTGTCCTGATCCGTTCATGGCATGACAGGTAATACAGGCGGCTGCAGCAAACAGATTTTTCCCTTTATCGAAATCCCTTTTACCCAGACCTTCTGCCAGTAATGGTGCGATGTCCTCTTCTTGCCAATTTTTACCTGGCCCTTCTGCTGGTTTTACATCCTCCAACAAATCATTGCCCGTAGCGCTTAAAAGGGAATACCCGGATATTTTATTGTAATATTCAAACTTGTTTTTAGTAACATGAGACAGCGCCATTTCACGGGCTTTATCAATGAAACCAATATAACTTCTCCCCGCTTTATAAGAAAAAGCCTTGTAAAACCAATCAAAATATTTTTCCCGAAGTTCTGGAGTCCATCCTGCTGTCACATTACTCAATACTATACCATAATAAGTACTTTGAGCAGGCGGCATATTCTGGAGCGTCTGGGCGATATCCATCCCATATTGTGGATTTCTAAGAATTAAATCTGATGAATTAGTGGCCGTATTTGCCATTACATCCGCATTTTCACCAGCCTGAGAATCTAATAAATCCAGCGTTTTTTTAACCACTTTTGGATCATTAAGGTAGGCTAGGGTTTTGCTTAATAATTGATTGGATACATCCGTTTTTGCGGGATAATGATCCGTTAAATAGGCAATAACCTTATTTTTTAAATTTGCATTTGGTATCCCAAAACGAGATAAAGTGAGCTCAAAAGCGCGTACAATATTTACCTGTTCTATCGCGGATAACCCTGCGTAATCCAACTGCGTAAGCGTATTAAGCATATGATCTCGTTGAGACTTATCTGCATGTCTGGCCAAAGCAATAATTCCCTGTATTTGCGAGACCGGATCCTTTTCAGCATAAACTCTTTGCTGCCATTGGCTTACTGGTTGGTGCTCAATCGCAATTCTAGCAGCATATTGAATAAAACGATCTGAATTATTCAAATAAGGCCAGGCAAATTCAACAGCTCCCGCTTTAGGTGCCGTGTGGTACGTTTCTAATTCCTTTCTGATTTTATGTTCTTTGGTTTCTTCAGGCGCTTTCTCTGATTCTATTGAAGCATTCTGTTCATCTCCTTTTTCATAAAACACCCTATAAAGATCTGATTCCAGTCTTCTTCCGCCAGTCATAAAATATAAAGCTCCGTCGGGACCAATAACTCCATCAGTCAAAGGAAGTGGAATTCCGGAAAGAAATTCTTCTTTTTCAGCAGTATAGGAAGATCCTTCAGGCTTCAATTCGATACTGTAGATAATACCAAAGCTCCAATCAAAAGCAAATAGACTGCGCTTGTATTTCTCGGGAAATTTAGCCTTGCTGCCATAAATAACATTCGTTGGTGAACCTTGCCCTATATTTAGAATTGGCGGTAAATTATCAGGATAGGCAGGAGACCATTTTCCATTCCCTGTTCGCCATCCATATTCACTGCCGCTGGTAACAAGACAGATCCGTGTAGGTCTATACCACGGCATTCCCAAATCCCATTCCATATCAGAATCATAGGTAAACATATCTCCCTCATCATTAAATGCCAAATCAAATGGATTGCGATAACCTGCACTGATCAATTCCCATTTTTTGCCCTCTGGGTCTATATTAGCGATCCATCCTCCCGGAGCTCCTCTATTATTGGCGTGCCCTCTTGGATCTTTAATCTGTGGAAAAAGATTGTCATCCTTCCATACATTGGGTAAACGATAAGAATCCATTTCTGGAAGATCTGTATGATTTCCAGCAATAACATACAGTGATTTACCATCCGGACTTAAAACAATACTATGAGGCCCGTGTTCTCCAGGTTCGCCACTTAAT
>JBBPYO010000435.1:0-4103 GCA_038199845.1 Flavobacteriales bacterium | reverse complement strand
CATAAACTCCGTTTGTCCCTTAGGTTTTATAGAACAAAATAGGAAAGGCAATTGGGTGAACTGTAATTATTACGATTATAAAGAATTATTTTTGGTATTGAAGGATTTTATTATTTCCAGTTTGAAAAGTCAGATTACTTTCGGTATTGACACTACAGTTTGTTATGTTCTCGGTAAGAAAAACGCCAAATTTCTTTCCATAATAAATAAGGAAACGAAAATTTTTGATTCCATCGTTGCGCTTGACCATCCAAGATATATCGTGCAATACAAATCGAAGTTCAAATCAGATTATATCGATGAATATGTGAAATATTTGACTTGAGCAAATTAGAAGCTAATACAATATTTAGAATAATTGAAAACCATGGTTATAACCAATAGTAAAAATGAAGATATTAAGGAAATTTTCAGGCTCTACCAACTGGCTACTGATTTTCAAAAAATAAAATTTCCTGGAAACCAGTGGCCTCAATTTGATGAAGAGATGGTGACCAAAGAAGTCGCTGAAAATCGCCAATTTAAGTTAATTATTGAAGGTGAAATTGCCTGTATTTGGGCGATAACCACTAGCGATGCAGAAATCTGGGAAGATGATAATATTGATCCTTCCATTTACATCCACAGGATTGCCACAAATCCTAAATTTAGAGGCAATAACTATGTGAAAATAATTGTTGATTGGGCTTTAAAGTTTGCAAAAGATCAAAAGAAGGAATTTATAAGAATGGATACCTGTGGAATAAATCAAAGTTTAATCAACCATTATGTGCGTTGCGGATTTGAATTTTTAGGTACAAAGAAATTAAAAAATACAGCAGGATTACCATCACATTATCGAAATGCAATAGTGTGTTTTTTTGAAATTAGGGTGCAATAATGGTTTTAGCTATAACAGATCAGCACGTTAAGGCATCATGCGTATGTGAGCTTAAAAGACATAATTATTTCTAATAAAATATCTATAGCATTTATCTAATTAATGAGAGTTTTAGCAGAATTAATTGGTTATATTCTGTCAATACATTCAATCAAAAGTAATCTAAGGAGTTCATGTTCAGCAAACTTTTAGATTCATTAAAAATCACAGAATTGACTTTAAAATAAGTCTCTATTATCATAAAAATATAAAAATGTTTAAGAAGCTCGTAGGAATTGAGCCTTTGGAATTGATCCCATCAGCCAACAAAAAATTAGAATCTTTTACAGAAGAATTAATCTTATATGAAAATCAGCCTGCTAGCGCGGAAGAATTAGTAAAACGTATTGGCGATGCGGATGGTGTGCTCTTAAGCCACCGAAGCACTTTAGGACGCGAAATATTGGAGCAGTGTCCAAACGTTAATTACATCGGTATGTGCTGTTCGCTATATTCGCCAGAAAGTGCGAATGTGGATATCAATTATACAAATTCACAAGGTATTACCGTAAAGGGTGTTCGCGATTATGGCGATGAAGGGGTTGTAGAGTATGTTATAAGTGAGTTGATACGCTGTTTACACGGTTTTGGAAATCAAAAAGATGGAAGCGAAAGAAAAGCCTGGAGCGATATCCCAAGGGAAATCACCGGTCTGAAAGCGGGTATTGTAGGTTTGGGTAAATCTGGCGGAATGGTAGCAGATGCGTTGCGTTTTTTCGGTGCTGATATTTCCTATTTTGCCCGAAGTGAAAAAGTAGATGCTAAAGCTAAAGGCTATACTTTTTTACCTTTAAAAGAATTGCTTTCTAAAAATGATGTCGTTATTACTTGCTTAAATAAAAACACTATTCTTTTGCACGAATCAGAATTTGAAGCCATGGGTAACCGGAAAATATTATTTAATACAGGTTTATCACCGGCCTGGGATGCTGATCCTTTTGAAAAGTGGTTACAGCGCGATAATATGATGTATTGCGATACACTTGGTGCTTTGGGCGGAAAACACTTTTTACAATATAACAACGTTAATTGCCTCCAAATTTCTACAGGGAGAACAGCGCAGGCATTTAAACGTCTAAGCGAAAAAGTACTGGCAAACTTAACCGAATTCACTAAAATACAATAGGTGATACGATATTTCGCAGGGTATTGACCACGCTCCAACCTGCAATTTGCGCAGTACTGCTGTATACATCAATTACTGCATGGATTTGCTCACTCTTGATTACAATACGGTGATCATCACCTACAAAATCAGGTGTAGAATTAATTGAGACCTTTAATTTTTTGGCACCTACAGAAGCCAATGCTGCAGCTACCGCCACATTTACACTGGTCGGAAATAAAGCAATAGCTTCTTTAGCATCGCCCTTAAAAACTTCACGTTTTTCAGACAGGAGTGATTCATCAAAAACTTCGGTGTTTCTCAAAGAATTGGGTCCTTTTTCTGTTGTAAAACTCACATCACAATCTTCCATCAAAGCGACCGTTCGCATAAGATCAAAACCACCAATGGCGCCAGACGCTAAATGTACGCATGTGTTGTTTTCCGCCGCAGTTTGCGCTACCTTTTTGTAAAAGTCTTCATCTGCCAAAGCTCCAATAGAAAGTGTAACAATAGACGATCCATTTTTTAACGCAGGTAAAGCCATATCTCGGAATGCAGCAGGAGAAGCGGTTTCCACAATATAATCTGGTTTGAGCTCTAAAAGTTCCTCAAAACTATCGCAGGGTTTACATAAATAGCCCCGATTTGAGTCATCTATTTTATTGGCGATATCCTGAGCTTTTTCAAAAGTCCTTGAATAGCTACCAATTAATTTATAATTGGGCAATATGTCTTTTAATAGGGCATCCACAATAATGTGCGCTAATTTTCCGCATCCTGCTATAGCTAAAGTATGTGTTTTCATACCTGTAAAGCTAAGGAATTTTAAAGATTTGGGTTGGGTTTTAGCAGAACCGGTCATAAACCGAAAATTTTAACTTATTTTCTTTAAAAAGTGTTGCATTTATTTTTGCAAGAGTTTTAGTTTTTGTTTTATTGAGTATCTTTAAGCAATCCTCTATTATACCGCTTAGCCTCATAAAACGATCTTATTTAGAATATAACTGACCTAAATGGAATAAAAATCAGCTGTCAAATTGGGAATTTAAAATTATAATTTTAGAATTATGCCAGAATTAGTAAGTTCAGAAGAAGAAATTATATTGTACTATAATCCAAATAGTCCCTCAGGAAAAAAAACCTTGAGCTACGCAAAAGGAGAGGGATATGCAGTACGCGATGTGGATATACTTAAAAATAAATTCACGGGAACCCAATTGGAAGAATTGGCGGAACGACTAAATGTTCCCCTGGATGGTCTAATAAACAAGGAGCATCCCGACTTTGATGGTCGTTTTGAACATTCAGAATTTTCAGATAATGATTGGATAAAAGTGATTCAGAAAAGCCCTCAATTTCTGAAAGAACCCATAGCCATTCGTGGTCACCAGGCTATTTTTGTAAAAACGCCAAGTGATCTTTCCCGCTTATAATTTTTTTATTGTAGGGAAGATCTAAATAAGAGAATTTATAATAATATCAGAACCCATATCACATGATAATGAGACTTGACGCGTAACGTCATAATTTCTTTATTATATGGTTTTAAAAAATAAGAAAAAATATAAAAGTGCTCAAAGTCAGTTTTTTAGATCACTTATTTGTTTCATTATTTCGTCTATCTTCTCCATTTGAATTTGTTGAATATTTAGTAATTCCTGTTGCTGATTTATGATAAGATGGTCTAGTTTTTCATGCAAAGTTCTAATTTCAAGTTCCGCTTTCAGATTGACCATATAATCTTGTTGCGATCTTTCCCTATCTTTTTCTTCCTGCCTGTTCTGGCTCATCATTATTACAGGCGCTTGTAAGGCGGCAAGACACGAAAGAATGAGATTAA
The DNA here is from genome assembly GCA_038199845.1 of Flavobacteriales bacterium. Taxonomy (GTDB): domain Bacteria; phylum Bacteroidota; class Bacteroidia; order Flavobacteriales; family Flavobacteriaceae; genus Leeuwenhoekiella. Next base: position 236 of record JBBPYO010000435.1, on the reverse strand, counting down.
GAAGAATAAAAGGATAGGGATCAAAACCTTTGTCGGCTAGAAACATGATATTTATAGTTATCCAAACTATAATAATGATTGTAAAAAGTATAATGAATTTCCAACTTCCGCCAAATGAGGCTACTTTATCGGCGAGTTTTTGCCCTAGCGTGTTCCCAGCATCATCTATATCGGCAATTGTACCAACAGTTATAAGCTCTTTTTTGGTTATGCTTTCAAGAACCTCATTCTCTAAT
>JBBPYO010000434.1:0-2568 GCA_038199845.1 Flavobacteriales bacterium | reverse complement strand
TTGTAGTAATTCTCTCATTAATCGTTTTAAGTGGTCTGACAAATATAAACATTCAGTAGTCTTCCCCTAAACTTTCATGTTATTTTAAGGAGTGAAAATTATTCCCGAACAATGATTTTCACTTGCTCCTGTAACACTTTTTAAGACATTGACCGTATTTCTTAACCGCAACACGCCCATAAATGCAAAAATGAGCGCTTCTTTAAATTCCACAATTTGAGGTTCTGGGACAATTATCTCAAGTCCAGTTAAGGCTTTTAATCGCTTGATCAAGTGGCCATTATACGCGCCGCCACCGGTTATCAATATTTTTAAATCCGCTTTTTTGGTGCTAAAATCAGTTAAAACTCGGCTTATTTGTACCGCCATGTGTTCGGTGAAAGTGGCAATTATGGTTTGTGGATCTAAATCTGCGTCTTTAATAAGGGGGAAAATGTGCTGTTTTACCCATTCTAACCCAAGGGATTTTGGCGGTTTTGCTTTATAAAACGGCAACGCGTTGAGTTTATTAAGCAACATTTGATCTATGGTGCCTTCCGAAGCTAGTTGCCCGTTCTTATCATAATCAACGCCCAACTTTTCAGCAAAATGATTCAGGACAATATTAGTAGGACAAATATCAAAAGCAATGCGCTCCTTATTTTTTTGAAACGAAATATTAGCAAAACCCCCTATATTCACGCAAGCATCATAATCACCAAAAATCAACGCGTCCCCTATGGGCACAAGCGGCGCGCCCTGCCCACCAAGTTGCACATCCTGGACCCGAAAATTACAGACCACCAACTTACCAATGCGCTGTGCAAGTTCTTTTTTATTACCTATTTGATAGGTTATTCCATTCTCTGGGCGGTGCAAGATTGTGTGGCCATGGGAAGCGATAGCGTCAATATGTTCTGTTTTATGTTTTCTAATAAAATCATTTGTGGCAGCGGCTAAATATTCGGTGTACTCTTCATTAAGTTGCGCCAATTCTTCCGGACTAAAATCAACCGCTTTCCGTAATTTTTGTTGCCATTTTTTAGGGTAAAGCACCGTTTTTGCCTCTATAATTTCGAATTTCCAGTCTTCCTCTTTTTTAAATTTCGCCAAGGCGAAATCTATCCCGTCTACAGAAGTGCCGCTCATAATCCCCAAAACCGTATAAGACGTTATATTTTTAGCTTTCATGCCCTAAAAATAGGATTTCAAATTTCATATTCCTAAAAAGCACGTTTAATTACCGTAAAAAATAAGCAGAACTGGTATATTTGCATGATTTTTTGAATATATAATAAAATAAGCTGTTTTTTATGGATTTTAGTCTTAGCGAAGAACACTGCATGATACGCGACGCTGCTCGGGAATTTGCGCAAAATGAATTATTGCCCGGCGTTATTGAACGTGATGAAAATCAGAAATTCCCTCAGGAACTGATTCGAAAAATGGGACAAATGGGCTTTTTGGGAATGATGACGCCAACGGAATATGGCGGTGGCGGCATGGATGCGATTTCATATGTGCTGGTTATGGAAGAAATTTCGAAAATTGACGCGTCGGCATCGGTGATTATTTCGGTAAATAATAGCCTGGTATGTTACGGTCTTTCAGAATATGGAAATGAGGAGCAAAAGCAAAAATATTTAATTAAACTTGCCTCAGGTGAAAAGCTGGGCGCCTTCTGCCTGAGCGAGCCGGAAGCTGGCAGTGATGCAACTTCACAAAAAACTACGGCCATCGACAATGGCGACCATTATATATTAAACGGAACTAAAAACTGGATAACAAACGGCAGTTCTGCTGATTATTACCTGGTGATTGCTCAAACCCATCGTGAGAAAAAACACCACGGCATCAATGCATTTATCGTAGAAAAAGACTGGGAAGGTTTTGAAATTGGCCCCAAGGAACAAAAGCTGGGGATACGCGGGAGCGATACGCACTCGTTAATGTTTAATGACGTAAAAGTACCCAAGGAAAATCGAATAGGCGGCGACGGATTCGGATTTAAATTCGCCATGAAAACCCTAAGCGGCGGCCGTATTGGTATTGCGGCACAGGCGCTGGGTATTGCAAGCGGCGCTTTTGAAATGGCACTCAAATACTCTAAGGAACGTAAAGCTTTTGGCACCGAAATCTGCAACCATCAGGCCATTGCGTTTAAGCTAGCCGACATGTATGTTGAAATCGAAGCGGCAAGACACCTCGTCATGAAAGCGGCCTGGGAAAAAGATCAGGGCACCAATTACGATTTGGCCAGCTCTATGGCAAAACTGCACGCCTCAAAAACCGCAATGGACGTAACCGTAGAAGCGATACAAATACACGGCGGTAATGGGTACGTAAAAGAATACCACGTAGAACGCCTTATGCGCGACGCTAAAATCACCCAGATTTATGAAGGCACTTCAGAAATTCAAAAAATCGTAATTTCCAGAGCGCTTATTGATGGGTAAATCTGCGTTGCAGGTTTGAGGTTGCAGGTTGAAAGTTTGTCCATGCCTAAATAGCATTGACTGCTTTTAGTTGGTCGTTAATATACATTTGTTTGTTCTTTTTACTTTAAACATCTCTCTTGTTTTTTTTTCA
>JBBPYO010000433.1:0-11686 GCA_038199845.1 Flavobacteriales bacterium | reverse complement strand
TAATTCAAAACGAAGCTTACCGTTAATCTACAAATTCAAGAAGTATGAGAAATTTTACCATTATAGATAAAATAGGTTACATTTTAGCTAGCCTTTTTTTATTTACACCTTACAATCAAGCGTTATCTCAGCAGTCGAAAATAGATTCCACCACATTCCAAACAATGGAATATCGTATGGTTGGCCCCTATCGCGGTGGTAGATCTACTGCTATAGCTGGGCATTCCGATCGGATCAATGAATATTATTTCGGCGCAACTGGTGGGGGATTGTGGAAAACAACCGATGGGGGTTTTAGTTGGGATCCAGTTACCGATGGGCAAATCAACTCATCCTCTGTAGGTGCCGTGGATATTGCAGATAGCAATCCGGATATTGTCTACATTGGGATGGGGGAGTCTGAATTTAGAGGCAACATTATGCAAGGGGACGGTGTATACAAATCAATCGATGCCGGTAAAACTTGGGAGAATGTTGGCCTGAAAGATTCCCAAACTATTTCCCGTATCAGAATCCATCCTACAAATCCGGACATAGTTTATGCCGCGGTACTCGGGCATCCTTTTGGACCTAACGAGGAGCGTGGGGTCTTTAAAACAACCGATGGAGGAAAATCGTGGAATAAAATATTATATAAAGGACCCAAAGCGGGTGCAGAAGATTTAATTATTGATCCCAATGATCCAGAAATAATCTACGCGTCCATCTGGGAAGTTTACAGAAAACCATGGAAAATGTGGGGCGGGGGTGGCGCCTCGGGTCTTTTTAAATCTACCGATGGAGGAAAAACATGGGCAGAGCTTTCCAAGAAACCCGGAATGCCAGAAGCCCCAATAGGCAAAATAGGTATCACAGTTTCACCTGTTGATTCTAACCGTTTATGGGCAATTATAGAGGCTCAGGATGGTGGTGTTTTCCGTTCGGATGACGCTGGAATGACATGGCAACACATAAATGATGATCGAAAACTGCGGCAGCGGGCATTTTATTATACACGTATCTACGCTGATCCTCAAGATAAGGAGACCGTTTATGTTCCGAATGTTGATTTTTGGAAATCCACCGATGGCGGTGAAAAATTTGATAAAGAGATTAAGGTCCCTCATGGTGATAATCATGATTTGTGGATTGATCCCAAAAATAACATGAGGATGGCCGAGGCCAATGATGGTGGTGGAACAATCTCTGTAAATGGAGGAAAAACCTGGACAGATGAAAATTTTCCTACGGCTCAACTTTATCATATAACCGCTACGAATGATTTTCCCTATTTTGTGGCCGGGGCGCAACAGGACAACAGTACAATAGCCGTACCCAGTGAGGGTTGGGACTTTTTGACGGCGAGGGGAAATACCATAAAAAAACTTACTCCCACTTTTTCTGTGGGCGGCGGTGAAAGCGGGTATATTGCGCAAGACCCCAAAGATCTGGATATATTTTATGCAGGCAGTTATTCCGGGGTACTTACTAAGATTAACAGAAGAACTGGCGAAAAAAGGCGGATAGAGCCTTATCCACGTTATTTTATGGGCAATGCAGCAGAAACTTTACCTGAACGCGTTCATTGGACGTACCCCATTGTTTTTTCTCCATTAGAAGACAGATTGTATGTAACCTCACAACATGTATGGACCACTGATAGTAAGGGTCAATCATGGAAAAAGATCAGTCCTGATCTTACATACGCAGATCCTGAAACCATGGGTTTAAGTGGTGGCGAGATCACGCTTGATATGAGCGGGCCTGAGTTGTATGCAACTATTTATGCGCTAGCACCATCCTTCTTTGATGTAAACACTATTTGGGCAGGTTCAGATGATGGACTGGTGCACATTACTCGCAACCAGGGAAAATCTTGGGAAAATATTACCCCACCAGATCTATTAAAAAATTCAAGAGTAAGCATTATTGATGCTTCACGTCATAAAAAGGGAACAGCCTATATGGCTGTAAAACGATATCAAATGAATGACCGGGCCCCCTATATCTATAAAACAGATGACTATGGAAAAACGTGGCAAAAAATCATAAATGGAATTTCCGACGGAGATTTTGTACATGTAGTCCGTGAAGACATCACCACACCCGGATTGCTTTATGCAGGTACTGAACATGGAATATATGTCTCCTTTGATAATGGGAAAAAATGGAACCCACTCAATTTAAACCTTCCAGATGTTGCAATACGCGACTTGGTAGTCACAGAAAAAGACATTGCTATTGCAACTCATGGAAGATCTATGTGGATTTTGGATGACATATCGCCGTTAAGAGAATATAATGAAGCAATGGTGAACAAAGATCTGTTTGTCTATAAACCTTATTATGCAGTAAGAAGGGTTCAGGACGCAGTTTTCCGTTATAATCTTGCCCAAGAATCAGATAGCCTAACAATAGAGATTTTAGATAGCTCTGGCAAAATAGTTCAGACTTTCAATGCGGATAAATCTAAAACCGAGAAATTGAGGAACAAAAAACCTGTAGATATAAAAGCCAGTGATAACGAATCTGAAGAGGAGAGTGACTCAATTACTATTGAGAAAGAGTCATCTGGATCAGAAAGCACGAAAGGTGAAGAGTCACTTGAATCGGCAAATGGTTACAAGGCACCCGCCCCGCCCACTAGTGATAAGGGACTTAATACTTACGCTTGGGATTTGCGATATCCGGGGGCTACCGTGTTTGATGGTATGATCCTATGGGGCGCCCAGCCAGAGAAAGGACCTTTGGCATTACCCGGCAAATATGAATTAAGAATTACTGTCAATGGAAAAACAGAGAGTCAATTGTTTGAAATTAAACTTGATCCAAGACTTGAAGATATTACCAAAGAAGATATACAGGAGCAGTTTAATCTGGCAATGAAAATTAGAAATAAAGTCAGCGAGGCCAATGAAGCCGTAGTTAAAATTAGAGCCTATAAGGAGAAGATGGGCACAAATATTTCTTCCGAGACTTTGGAAAAATTGAACAGTATAGAACAGGATATTTATCAGGTTAAAAATGAAAGTAGGCAGGATCCTTTAAATTTCCCCATTAAGCTTAATAATAAGATTGCCAGTCTGGGTGCAATTGTCGATAGTGGAGAGGCGAAACCTACCGATGGATCCTACACTGTTTTTAATGAGCTTTCAAAAGAGCTCTCTGTTCTAATAAATGAAATTAATTCAGTTTTATTAGGCGATAAAATGAATAAAAAAATAATAAATGATTAGGATTTTCTAATTTCTTAAATCAATTAGAATATGTAACTCCAACTAATCTTATTTTTAATTCCACAGGGGCAATTCCTGTGGAATTTGATTTAAAATAGAATATCTAACAAGGAATGGGTCTATCTATTTAATTTGTATACTATAAACATGACGAGTTGTGTCTTTAAATGCTAGCGTTTGAATTAGTGCTAATCACTTTTTTCTTTAAAATTCTCTTTTTGCTAATTAGCTTCTTATAATCATAATTCCAAAGTACATTTAAACGAATGATAGAAATCCTAAAATGACCCTTTGACAGATTTCTTAAAATGTTTAATAATAGATATAGGGAAATGAATTTTGCTGATGGCCTCAGAAGGTTTGAATAATAGTGCTTTTAAATACTCAGAACCTTCTCTTATCACGTTTTCTTTGAAGTTTATGTATATTTTGGAAAACTATACCTTCAAAAGGTATGAATATTATGGGGAGGTCAATGTAATTTTGAGCTCTGCAATTTATATTCATTGGGAGCCAACTTTGTAAAACGCTTAAATATTTTTGAAAAATGTGGCATGCTCGAAATGCCTTTTTCTCTGGAAATTTTCCAAAAATGCCTTAGTGGTCGTGGTAATTAGATATTGTGCTCTTGATAGGTTCTCATGAATATTGCCAAAAGTACGCGTGCCTATAATGAGCTAACAACTGCCTTGAAAAACTATACCGTGGTTTCTGATAAACCTGTATGTCATAAATAGTTCCTAGAATAGATGCCGATTGCTTTTTTAATACATCCCGCTTCAGTTCTATGTCTTTAACTTCTTTTCAAGCCTGCAGTTGCCTTGTTGTTCGGGGGTCTGTTTTAGGTTTTCGTTTCCTGGAAAACTCCCGGTCACAAATTTTTCTTCCTCCCTGCGCCATTTATAAATTTGAGTTTGATATCTGCTAAGTTCACGCGCAGGATCGGAAAGTTTTTTCTGATCTTTACTTAATTGAACGGCTCTTTCTTTAAAAGCGCTATCGTATTTTTTACGGATCTTCATCATTTTTAAAATTAAGATTATAATTCTTAACTTTCTATGCGGACTAGGTTAGCAACTCCAGCCTGTAATAATGGTAGTGGGGTGACCGGATGACGGTAATGTGACCATTAAGAGCATGTCTCAGAACCTTCAACAGCATCCACAGAAGATAAACGAGGAACAATTGGTAAAAATAAATCAGAATCTAAAATTTGAACGCATCTCAGATGAACTGATCATAGATTCTTCAGCAGATAGACCTCAGTTGTCTTTTGCAATATTCTAAAAATAACATAATTTAAATTCTTTAAATACTCATTTTCTCGAATTTTAGATTGTAAAATAAGATCGATGATAAGATTTATAACATTGAAATTTCTTTATTGAAGGAATCTAAAGAAAATATCAGTCTATCATTTCAAATAAATAATATTGAATTATGTCCATAAAATATATCACCTGCGAAGAACCGGGAAAATTTCTCTACAAAGAAAAGGAAAAACCTGTAAGAAAATCCAAGGAAGTGCTCCTTCAAATTAAAAAGGTGGGCATCTGCGGCACGGATCTGCATGCTTACGGCGGGAATCAGGCTTTTTTTACCTATCCGCGCATTTTGGGTCACGAGCTCGCTGCCGAAGTAATCGAAGCGGATGCAACGAGCACTTTTAAAGCAAGGGATAAAGTGGTGGTCATGCCTTATTTAAGCTGCGGAAAGTGCATTGCATGTAGGAACGGTAAAACCAATTGCTGCCAGAATATCAAGGTTTTCGGTGTGCACGTCGATGGCGGTATGCAGCAACAGGTGGTCCTGCCAGAGCGCGTTTTGCTGCCCACGCCAGACCTAACTTTCGAGGAAATGGCCATTGTGGAGCCGCTCGCAATCGGTGCCCACGCGCTGCGGCGTGCCGCTGTTGAGCCCGGTGAGTTTGTGGTCGTGGTGGGCTGTGGTCCCATAGGTATCGGGATGGTCAAACTGGCGCAGATTGCTGGTGCAAAAGTCATTGCGCTCGATGTCAACGATAACCGGCTTGCGTATGCTAAAAACGATATTGGGGCAGATTTTGTGCTGAACGTGCTCAAAAATCCAGTGGATGAAATCTTTAGAATTACAGATGGGGATATGGCTACCGCCGTTTTTGATGCTACGGGAAACAAACGGGCACTTGAAAGCGGTGTGGATTACATGGCCCACGGGGGAAGGTATATATTGGTGGGACTTTCAAAAGGGGAGCTTACCTACGCGCATCCCAAAATACACGCCAAGGAAACTACGCTAATGTGCAGCCGCAACGCCACACTTGAAGATTTTGAACACGTTATTGCAAACATTAAAGCCTTTCCCACGTCCTCATTTGTGACCCATCGGGTTCCTTTTACTGAAATGGCAGCACATTTTGACGATTGGCTCAAACCTGAAAATAATGTGATCAAGGCCATGGTTGACTTTGACCAAAACGTGCAATCCAACACGGACCTTTCTTAAAATATGATACTAGACAGCCACCAGCATTTCTGGAATTACGAGCCAGCAAAACACGCATGGATTGATGAGGATATGAAAGTAATCCGGAAGGATTTTCTGCCTGAAATGCTCAAGAAAGAATTTGATAGATATGATATTAATGGCTGTATCGCCGTTCAGTCCGATCAGACTGGAGCTGAAAATATTTTTCTGCTGGACCTTGCGGAAAAAAATGATTTTATCAAGGGAATAGTGGGATGGGTTGATTTCAAAGCGCGTGATCTTGATGAAAAACTATATTTTTATGCCGAACAGCAAAAAGTAAAGGGATTTCGTCATATCGTTCAGGGCGAAGCAGATCCCAATTTCTTGCTTAGAAAGCCGTTTTTAGATGGAATTAGCCAATTATCGAAACACAATTTCACCTATGATATTTTGGTTTTTCCGCACCAATTGGGTGCAGTTTTGGAATTTGTAAGGAAATTTCCAGATCAAAAATTTGTGATCGATCATATAGGAAAACCCTATATAAAAGACGGTTTTTTTGATGGATGGGCCAATCAGGTTTCGGCCATTGGCGCCTGTGAAAATGTGTGGTGCAAAATGTCGGGCATGGTCACGGAAGCCGATTTTAATACTTGGAGCTACACGGATATTGAACCGTATATGGCGCATGTTTTAAAATCTTTTGGTCCATCGCGCATTATGTACGGTTCGGACTGGCCGGTCTGTCTGGTGGCCGGTGAATACGGCGAGATTTTAGACGTTTCGCAGCGTTTCGCCAAAGATTTATCAGCCAGTGAAAAGGAACAGTTCTGGTTCAAAAACGCAACGGAATTTTATAATTTAAAATAAGAATGGATTTAAACTTAAAAGATAAAGTAATACTTGTTACCGGTGGCGATGGCATTGTGGGCAGCATCGGGCAGACGCTGGTTTTTGCACTGGCCAAAGAAGGCGCGATTCCAGTAATCATAGGGCGCAACGACCGTGGATTTGGTTATGAAAAGGAGCTTCAGGAAATGGATATCGATGGCATGTTCATCAAAACGGATGTCACGCAAACCGACCAAATTGAGTCCGCCATCGCCAAAATAGAAACGCATTATGGCCGCATTGATGGTATCGTGAACAACGTGGGCGTAAACGACGGGGTAAACCTGGATGCTTCCATCGAGGCTTTTGTGGATTCATTGAAACTCAATCTGATCAGTTATTTTGCAACGGTCAAGTACGCGCTCCCGCTTTTGAAGAAAAGTGGCGGTTCGATCCTCAATATAGGTTCTAAAGTGGCGCTGACCGGTCAGGGCGGAACTTCCGGTTATGCCGCGGCAAAAGGCGGTGCATTGGGCCTTACAAGGGAATGGGCGGTCGAGCTTATAGGTTTTGGTATCCGCTCAAATGCCGTGATCATTGCTGAAAGCTACACGCCGGCGTATGAAAATTGGATTGAAGGACTTGATAATGGCGTGCAGAAATTGCAATTCATAAAAGATAAGATCCCGCTGGGAAATAGGATGACCACGCCACAGGAGATCGCGGACACTTGCCTTTTTATACTTTCGGATAGATCTTCGCATACCACCGGCCAATTTATTTTTGTAGATGGCGGTTATGTGCATCTGGACCGGGCGCTGCTTTCTGAAAATAAATCTTGAAAAACAAACCCATGACGGATTCTAAATCACCTTTGGTTGCAAAAAAAGTGCTGTTGCCCTTTATTCTTATCACATCGCTTTTTGCATTGTGGGGTTTCGCAAACGATATCACAAACCCAATGGTTTCGGCATTTAAAAAAGTGCTGGAACTCGATAATTTTCAGGCCTCGCTGGTGCAATTGGCGTTTTATGGTGGCTACTTTACTATGGCACTCCCAGCGGCGATTTTTGTCAATAGATATTCCTACAAGAAAGGCATTTTATTGGGATTGGTTTTATATGCGGTCGGTGCGCTTTTGTTCTATCCGGCGGCTGCGTATGAGGAATTTGGTTTTTTTCTCGCGGCGCTTTACATATTGACCTTTGGCCTAGCTTTTTTGGAAACAACGGCAAATCCCTATATCCTGTCCATGGGGCCCGAAAAAACCGCCACGCAGCGACTTAATCTCGCTCAAACGTTCAATCCGCTCGGCGCTTTGGGAGGTTTGATCGTTGCTCAGAAATTTATATTGGGCGCACTGCAGTCCGATGATCTCAATGCGGAAGGCGGTTCGGTCTATGAAAACCTATCGGAAAGTGCAAAAGCGGTAGTGCGCACGGCAGATCTGGCCGTTATCCGAGATCCCTACGTCATTTTAGGACTCGTGGTGATCGCTTTTCTGGTCATCATCGGACTTATGAAAATGCCACAGAACAAAGATCAGGAGGCGAAGGTCAAGATCGTCAATTCGATCAAACGTTTATTTGCTACGCCAAAGTTTGTGGGCGGGGTAGTGGCTCAGGCCTTTTATGTGGGCGCACAGATTATGTGCTGGACCTATCTGTATCAATATGCCGAATCTTTTGGCATTGATAACGAGAGCGCGGTGGACTACGGTATTGCTGCACTTGTTCTTTTTATTGTTGGTAGATGGGTGGGCACGTTCCTGCTCAAATATGTCCATTCGGGTAAATTATTGTTGTTTTTTGCGCTCGGAGCGATGATCTGTACGTTGGTTACCATATTTGTGCCCGGAATCACCGGACTTTACGCACTTGTGGGAATCTCGTTTTTCATGTCCATTATGTTTCCCACGATTTACGGCATCGCTTTGGAAGGGAGGGGAGAGGACGCAAAATTTGGTGCTGCCTTTCTGGTTATGGCCATTGTGGGCGGCGCGCTCATGCCCACGCTGCAGGGACTGATCCTGGATCTTGGCGGTTTGGGCTACACCGATATTACGATTCTTGGCGTTCCGGAGGTCAATTTTTCCTTTATATTGCCGCTTTTCTGTTTTGTAATTGTGGCCATTTATGGCCGTAATGTATTTATGATCTATGATAAAGAAATCGATGATAACTAAAAGACTTTGTTTCGCCTGCGATCTTAAGGACGAGCCAGAACTCATCGCCGAATACCGGATGCACCATACCAAAGAGAATAAACGTCCTGAAATAATGCGGAGTATAAAAGATGCCGGTATCGTGAATATGGAAATCTACCTGCTGGCCAATCGTCTATTTATGATCATGGAAGTCGATGAAACCTTTGATCCTGAAAAAAAGAAAAAAATGGATGCCGAAAACCCCAAAGTACAGGAATGGGAAAACCTGATGTGGAAATTTCAACAGGAACCGCCAGGCGCAAAATCTGGTGAAAAATGGGCGGAAATGGAGCGTATATTTAAACTCTGAAAACTTCCAAAAAATTTCCAAAAAACGGCAAAAACGGCAAAAACGATCAAAAATGACCATAAATCGTCTAAAAAATCGAATTATTCATTTTATCATCACAAACCTTCAACAATGAACCTTCAGCATTCAATTCTATTGTTTTTTAGTCTTTTAATATTTCAGTGCGTCAGTGCGCAGGAAGATTTAGAGCTCTGGTATAAAAATCCTGCAAAAACCTGGACCGAAGCGTTGCCCGTTGGAAACGGCAGATTGGGAGCGATGATTTTTGGCGGTGTGGAAGAAGAGCTGATACAGCTCAACGAGGAGACTTTTTGGAGCGGTGGCCCGGTAAAGGAAAACGTAAATCCCGGCGCCTTTGAAAACCTTCAATTGGCACGCAAGGCTCTTTTTGAAGAAGAAGATTATGCCAAGGCCAACGCATTCGCAAAAAAAATGCAGGGCTATTATTCACAATCGTACCTTCCACTGGGCGACCTGAAGATCACGCAGGAACTGGGCGGTGAAAAACCTACAGCCTACACTCGTAATCTTGATATTGAAAGGGCGCTTGCCTCCACGACTTTCAAAGTAAACGGTGTTACGTACACGCGCGCGATTTTCGCTTCTGCACCAGATCAGGTCATTGCCATTAAATTTACGGCCTCAAAAGCCAAAGCGTTAAATGTTGTTCTGCAGACCGGTAATCCACTTCCTTTCGAGAATAGCAGTGTTTCTCAAAGTGAGATAACAATGCGTGGCAAGGCGCCGAAACACGTCGAACCCAGTTATGTTCAAGCTGAAAATCCCATTATTTTAAAAGATTCTACAGGTTGCGACGGTATGCGCTACGATTTAAGGATAAAAGTGCACAAAAGCGATGGTAGCGTTTTTACGAATGAGGAAGGTTTGCATATTGAAAACGCTTCCGAAGCTATCATTTATCTCACTGCAGCAACGAGTTTTAATGGCTACGATAAATGTCCGGATAGTGAGGGAAAAGATGAAAAGGTGCTTGTTGAAGATTATTTGGCCAAAGCCGAAAAGCAAACTTGGAAAACATTGTTAGAACGGCATATTACGGATTATCAGCAGTATTTTAATCGGGTTGATTTTACCTTGAATGAATCAAAAGAGGATAAAAATGGCCATCAAAATAAATCGACTTTGGAGCGTTTGATCAGCTATGCTGATGGAGGCGTTGATTTAGGTTTGGAGACTTTGTATTACCAATACGGGCGTTATTTACTCATTTCCAGCTCCCGTCCCGGCGGAATCCCGGCAAACTTGCAAGGCATTTGGAATAAAGAAGTACGCCCACCATGGAGTTCAAATTTCACCACAAATATCAATGCCCAGATGAATTATTGGCCTGCGGAAATGACCAATCTTTCTGAAATGCACTTGCCTTTTCTGGATTTTATCGAAGAGTTATCCGTTGCCGGAAAAGTGACCGCGCAGCAATTTTACCATACTAAAGGTTGGGCGGTGCATCATAACAGCGATATCTGGGCATTGACAAACCCAGTGGGAAATCTTGGGGAAGGCGACCCGATGTGGGCGAATTGGCCTGTGGGTTCGCCGTGGCTTTCGCAGCATGTATGGTGGCACTATCAATATACACAGGATAAAGATTTTTTGGAGAAAACCGCCTATCCCATCATGAAGGGCGCGGCAGAATTCTGTGTGGATTGGCTTGTGGAAAATGAACAAGGGCAACTGGTCACGGCACCTTCCGGCTCGCCCGAAAATGCCTTTATTGATGATAACGGAAAACGCGGTACCATCTCTATCGCCAGTACGATGGACATGTCCATCATTTGGGATTTATTTTCAAATGTCATTGCGGCGTCAGACGCGCTGGATATTGACGCGGATTTCAGGGCCGAACTTGAAAAGAAAAAGAAAAAAATGTTTCCGCTTCAAATAGGAAAAAAAGGTGATATTCAAGAATGGTATAAAGACTGGGAGGCAGAAGATCCTCATCACCGTCATGTCTCGCAGCTTTTTGGTCTTTTCCCGGGAGAGCAGATTTCGCCTTTAACCACACCAGAATTTGCCGAAGCTGCCAGAAAAACACTTGAACTTCGTGGCGATGGTGGTACAGGATGGAGCCTGGCCTGGAAAATCAATTTCTGGGCGCGCCTGCAAGATGGCGATCATGCCTATAAAATGCTCAGAAATCTGTTGCACCTTACCGGTCAAAAAGGAACAGATTATGCAGACGGCGGTGGCACGTACGGCAACCTATTTGATGCACATCCCCCTTTTCAGATCGATGGAAACTTTGGCGGCGTTGCCGGAATGACGCAACTGCTTTTACAAAGTTACGGCGGCGAAATCCAATTGTTGCCCGCACTTCCTTCGGCTTGGCAGACCGGTGAGATCAAAGGGTTGAAAGCGCGCGGTAATTTTGAAATTAACTTAAAATGGGAAACCGGAAAACTCAAGCATGCAAGTTTGAAATCCATTAAGGGAGGAGCGGTTATTTTAAGAACGGCACAACCTATAAAAATTAAGGGAATGGATGCGAAATCGTTAAAAACAGAGATTGGATTTACCACGAATTTCAATACCGTGGCTGGAAAAACGTACCAGATAAGTCCTGAAAATTGATTGAAAAAGACCGATTTAAGGCATAAATAGCCGTTTTCCACCAATTTTTGGAAAGCCGCTAAGTGTTTCATTTTACGTAACCCT